>JAITDP010000007.1 GCA_031282505.1 Mycoplasmataceae bacterium
TGTGTAATTTTGTTGTTCATCTTTTGAATAATACGGAAATTTCTTATCATATATTATGACAGCAGATATTGCGCTTGCTGTAATTGCAAGTAAACAAGTTGAACAAAAAATCTTAAATATAGGAATTTTTTTCATTACTTAAAAACTCCTTTCGCAAGAAAATTTAAGCAATATATATATATATATATGGTTTATTTTGTAAATTACTTATGATATTTGCTGTCATTTCAACTATGTATTATAGTGACTGCATTAGATGGAGAAATCTCTGACACTAAAATTAATATAATACGAACAATGAAAATAAAAACTAAATTATTGACATTATTATCAACCCCTGTCATAGTTGGGGGGGGATTTGCTCCGTTATTTTTAAATCAATGTGGTAATGATACTGAGCAATTTCAACATGTCTTTTTAGATAATGCGGATGATATGAATGCATATTTACAAGATCATGTGAAATCAATCAATACTACTGGTGTTCCTTGAGTAAAAGCAACTGATCCTGATTTTCTTAAAAAAATAGAAGCAAACCTAAGTGTTCAAAATTTCGTTAATGGAGCTATATACGGTTATGTAATACTTACAGATTCTACCGCAATCACAATATTATATTTAAGTATTAAAATTATTTTTTTATCTAATTTTTTAAGTTATGAAGTACATATGACATATACTAATTCTAGTGTAACAATAGAACTTATATCAACTTGTGAATGCAAATATTACAATAATATTCTTAAGGAAATTTATAATGTCACTTCTGTTAATGGAACTATAACATCTGATTATGGTGTAAATTTAAATTTACATGATTATTTAAAACCAATAGGCGTTCTTAATTATAATTTGGAATATACAGGAACGTTTACCGGTGAACATTCATCTGCAAAAATGTCTTTATCTACTGGCGATTTAGATAATATTTCTCTCACTTAATACAAATGTATTCGCACAGATAAAAACTAATCTGTTATTATAATTTTTCTATGCTTCCGTAGCTCAATGGATAGTGCATTCACAATTATTTTTGATGCAAATGAATAAGCACAAAAAAAATAGTGATGCCACTTATGAATCTTTGATGGAGACACCACTGATTCCGATGAATATTACATCGAAATCAATGAATGAACAATTAAATCACGTAACCATAAATTATAGTGAAGATAGTTTTATAATACCAATTATGAAAACAAAAATTAAACTATTAACTCTATTATCTACTCCTGTATTACTTGGGGGGGTCTTAAGTCCACTTTTGTTTTTAAACCAATGTAGCGAAGATAAAGAGGAACTTCAAAATTTATCTTTTAATGACTGAGTCGGTATGCATACATATTTGCTTGCAAATACAAAGTATATAAATACCACTGACACTCAGTGAAATAAAACTGATCCTGATTTTTTCCAAAATTTAGAAACGAATATTAGTATGGAAAATTTTGTTAATGGAATTGTAAATTACGGTAGCTTGACGTCCCTCAGTGCTTACTCTTTCGATCTTAAATTAGAATATTCTTCTAGTTTTTTAAGTTGTGAAATGCAAGTGATACCACAACAGGGTTATCAACAGTATACGATGTTTTATAAAATAAAATATTACAATAAAAAAATTAAGATGTTTAATTCATATTTAGAAGGAATAGGAGATGTAACATATGGGGAAAATTTAAATTTAAATGATTTGGTTCATATCACTTGACTTGGTCCTCTCTATTATGCATTGGTGTATACAGGCACATTCTCCATTCCTACTATTACTTCTGCTAATCTTTATTTATATGATGGTGATTTAAATAATATTTCTCTCACATAATACATATGTATTCATAAAGTTAAAAATTATTTAGTATTATAATTTTTCTATGCTTCCGTAGCTCAATGGATAGAGTAGAAGTTTCCTAAACTTTTGGTTGGACGTTCGATTCGTCTCGGGAGCACCAAAAATATGACATATATTAATCTGATTAATTTTGCAAAAAATAAGTACAAAAACTATAGTAATGTAGTTAATTTTGAACTATTATTTTTTTGCTCTGAAACTGTTAAAAACAAGACTTTATTCGTTATTAACCGTAATAAAGAAATCGATTTTTCAAAAAAAAATTTTTTATTATTATTAAAAAGATATTATGTTGACAAAGAACCATTAGGTACTATTCTAGGTTTTATAAATTTTTTAAATGTAAAAATTAAAATTAATAAAAATGTTTTAGTCCCTAGAACGGAGACAGAACTAATCACTGAAAAATCAATCAAATTAATAAAGAAATATAAAATATCTAGTGTTTATGACTTATGTTGTGGAAGTGGTAATATTGGTATTTGCATTAAAAAAAATATTAACAATACTAATGTTACGTGTGTTGATATTAATAAAGATGCAATCGCTTGCACTAAAATAAATAGTAAAATTAATAATGTACAGGTAAAAACAATTTGTGGTGATTTTTATAAATCTATTAAGAAAAAAATTCCATGTATAGTTTGTAACCCACCGTATGTTGATATCAATTATATTGATAAAAATATGACTAAGTATGAAACAAAAATTAGTTTTAATAATTCAAAGGATAATTTGTTTTTTTATAAAAAAATTATTGAAAACATTAATAAAATAATGACAAAAAAGTTTTTGATAATTTTTGAAATTGGCTATGATCAAAAAACAAAACTGAAAAAAATACTTGAAAAAAATAATTTATCTAATTTTAGCAAATTTTATAAAGACTACTCACACAACGACAGAATGCTTGTTATTAATAGACAATAATTTTTTTATATATATGATATATAATTTTATGTTATTTTTTATTTTTTTTATTGTTATAATATATACATGACAAGTTTTGATGCACTATCAGCAACCTATACAACAACTTTAACTGACCAATCTTGGTTTGTTAATTGATTATCTGCATATTTTGGATCAGACGCAGCTACTGCAATTCAACTTGCAATTACTATTATTGCGAACATGATTATGGCATATGTAATCGTAATGCAATTCTTTAGAATTCTTAAAGGTGTAGAGGCTAAGAACTCTGCTGATGCTGGTGAACGTGCAAACGCTATGTCCACTATTAAGAATGGAATTTTAGTTATCGTTCTAATTGGTGTAGTTGGTGTTGGTGGATTAAATGCTTTATTGTGACTTGGTGGAAACTTCATTAAATCGTAATTATTTATTTATATAAATATTACTTTTAAATAATATTTAATATTATTTAATTATCTTTTGATTTGTTCGATATATTTAAATTCTATCTTTCTACTTGATTTATCAGCATTAATACACTCAACTTTAACTTTCATGCCAAATCTAAATCTTTGTCCTGTATTAGATCCTATTAATTCATTACTAGTCTCATCATATTTGTAAAAATCATTGCCTAAAGAATTAATAGATACAAAACCTTCTATTGTATTTTCTAATTGTACATAAAAACCAAAGTTAGCTAAGTTTGTAATTACACCATTAAATTGTTCTCCTATATGTTTAGACATATATTCAGCAAATTTCATTGAGTCAACTTCACGCTCACATTTGATTGCACGTAATTCACAACGACTAGCCTTTTCACAAAGCTCTTGTAATTTCTTCTCAAACTCTTTACGTGTTTCATCACTAGTATCGTTTTTTAAGAACTCTCACATTCAGAAAATACGATGAACGATATCATCAGGGTATCTTCTGATTGGACTTGTAAAGTGTGTGTATGTTTTACTTGCTAACCCAAAGTGTCCTACGTTTTTAGTGTCGTATTTAGCTTTTGCCATTGAACGTAATAAAAACATATTGATTAATTCAATATTAGGATTATCTTTATTGTCAGCTAACCATTTTGATATTGTATCTGATTCAACATTATCAAGACTTGTATTGATTTTAAAATTCATTTTCTTAGCTTCAATAGCAAAAATTTTAATCTTTTGTTCGTCTGGTTTATCGTGAACACGATAAATAAATGGATAGTTTTTTTCGTTTGCGTAAATTGTAACAGCCTCATTAGCAGCGACTGCAAAATCCTCAATCATTTTTTGAGCACGACCATGTATTTCTTTTGTAATTTCAATTGGTTCACCGTTTTCATTAACTTTAATAACAGCTTTTGGAACGTTGAAATTAATATATCCTCTTTGGTTTTTCATTCTTGAAAGAATATCACTAAGTTCTAAACCGATGTCTATTGATTTTTTAACTTCAGGTTCTTCTTTTGAAAAATCAGTTTCTTTAGAAATATATTTATTAACTTCATCATAAGAGAAACGACGGTGTGATTTAATAATACAAGGAAATACTTTAATATTAGAAAAGGAACCATTCTGATCAATAATCATATCACACGATAATGCTAATCGTTCAACTTGAGGATTTAACGAACATATATCATCAGAAAGGTTGTGTGGTACCATTGGTATTACACGATCAACTAAATATATTGAACATCCACGTTCTATTGCATTCTTATCTAATTCACTTTGATATTTTACATAATGGGTAACATCTGCAATTTGAACAGAAAGTAAATATTTTCCATCTTCCAATTTTTCGCAATAAAATGCGTCGTCAAAATCTTTACTTGTAGCTGGATCAATTGTAACGATTGGCTTGTTTGATAAATCAACACGGATTTTTCTTTCGTGTTCATTAATATCAATAGTAATTTTCTTCGCTTCGTTTAGAACAGCATCACTAAAGTCTGGTTCTACACCATTATCATACACAATAGATAATATATCAGTTCCAACATCGCCTTTATGACCTATGATCCGCAAAACAGATGCATATGCATTGTTTCCTTCATATCTTTCTATACGAATTAATACTTTACTTCCATTAACTAGTCCAGCATAGTCATCAAGAATAATATTTAGTGTAGATTTTTTATCATCAAGAATAATTTTTTTTTCACCACCTGTAAAAACTGCTTCACCAACATATGTATCTTTTGCATGAGAAATTACAGATTTAACAACAGCGTTTTCCAAAGTCATTCTCTCATTTTTATGAAGAAATACACTAAATTCAACGTTATCACCGTTTTGTGCATTATTAATATTTTCTTTTCTAACAAATCATTGTGCTTTATCGTTTTCGTTTAATGAAACAAATCCATTACCACTTGCGTTAATATGTATTCATCCTTTTTTAACTTCTGTGCTAAGCTCAGTATTAGAGTCAGAATAGCTGCTATGTCTTGAAAACTTTTTATCATTTTTATCACTACTATATTTTTGTTTTAAAACTATACTATTTCCTCGTGTTAATGAAATTTGTTTTTCAGCTTCAAGTTTTCTAATAGAAGCTCGTAGGTCATCTAATTTTATATATCCTAATTCGTCACGATGAGCATTAGCTAATTTGTGCATTAATATTCCTTCAGGAATCGGTCTACCGTTTTCTTTTTTAACAATATTTAAGATGTAATCTTTTAGTAAATTGCTTTTATCCATTTACCTTGAAATAATATAGTAGGTAATTAAAACAGACAATGCAGCAATTAATAAAATATAGAACAATGCTTGAATAATTTTAACAAGTCCTTTATCCTTAGTTTTTTTGAACAATTCAAGGTCTTGTCCATTCATAGAAGTTAGTCCACCTGTTGCACCGTTTGAAGACAACAAAAGTCCTAATACAATAGCGATGCTCATAAGTATTAGAATTACACGAGTTGCTCAAATCATTTATAAGTATTATAACATTATAATAATCTTATAAAATATGTCTGAGCAAAAAGAAAAAGTTGAGAGTAATGAAGAAAGCAATACTTTAAACGAAAAAGAAAAAGAATTATCTGAACAAATTAATAGCCTAAAAACTGAGTTTGATGCTATTTATAAAAAGAATGAAGAATTACAAAACAAAATTGCTGAAATCAACGCTAATTACGCTATAAAAATTAAAGAAAAAGGTGAACAAGCAAATAAAATTGTTCAAGAAAAAATTAGTGAACTTGAATCTAAATATAAAGAAAAAGCTGAGGAAATTAAAAAATATGGTTTTGAGAAATCAGCAGTTGAATTGGTAGAAATAATTGACCAATTCAAAAAAGCAATAAACTTTACAAGTGATGATCAAAAAGTTAATAACTTTCTTTTTGGATTTAAAATGTTTAGTACTATGTTTGATAATTTGTTAGGTAATTTGAATATTACAATTAAAACAATAAACGTTGGTGATGAGTTTGATCCTACTTACATGGATGCTTTTGATACGACTAGTGAAAAAAATATTAAAAACAATTGTGTTAGTTATGTTGCATCTAATGCTTATTTATTGCATTCTCGTGTTATTAAACTTGCAAGTGTTAAGGTAAATAAAAATGAGTAATAACTTAGATGACACTGATATTCGCAGACAAATAATAATTGACCACTACGAAAATCCTCAAAACAGAATTAAAAATAAAACACAAATAAAAGACTACAAAAAGTCAAATAGTAGTTCTCCTAGTTGTATAGATAACATTAATGCTTATGTAAAAGTTGATAAAAACATAGTAATAGACATTAAATTTGATGGACTTGGTTGTGCGATTGCAACAAGTTCAACAGACATAATGTCTCAACTTATTAAAAATAAAACTATAGACGAAGCTAATAAAATTATTGCAGAATATCTTTCAATGATTGATGGAAAAAAAATTAATAAGAAAAAACTATCTGAGCTTGTTGTATTTGAGAATGTTAATAAGCAAATGAACAGAATTCGATGTGCTAAGGTCGGAATAGAAGCAATACAAGCTGCAATAAATAAAGATAAATAGTTAAATATTTTATAATATTTAATATGTTAAAGACAATGTTAAGTTCTATTGTCGCTAGACATTTTAAAAAAAAAATTGATAGCTGAACAATTAAAGAAGAAGATGTAGAAGAATTGTTGCGTGAGATTCGTATCGCTCTTCTAGATGCCGATGTTAGTCTTATTGTTGTAAAAAAATTCATAAAAGACATTAGAACAATTGTTGTAGGCAAGGTTTTATCACAAAACGAAGATCCACAAAAATATATTATTGGGGTTATTAAGGATGAATTAGTTAAAATACTAAACAATGAGAAAAAAATCGATACTAACAAAAATAATTTAAAAATTATGTTGGTTGGTTTACAAGGTTCAGGTAAAACAACAACTTGTGCAAAATTAGCCTATTTACTTCAAAAAAAATTTAATAAGAAACCATTATTGGTTGGGCTTGACATTTATCGTCCAGCTGCTATTGAACAATTAAAAACACTTGCAGATTCTTATAACATTGATTTTTATGCTAATGGTAAGCAAAATCCTGTAAAAACTAGTGATGAGGCTCTTACATATGCAAAAACAAATAATGATAATGTTATTATTTTTGATACTGCAGGAAGATTACAAACTAATGATGAATTAATGGAAGAACTAGTAAACGTAAGAAATAAAATTTCTCCTGACTATATTATTTTTATTGCCGATGCAATGGCAGGTCAAGAAATTATAAATGTAGCTGGAACATTTAATAATTACTTGCATCTTGATGGAATAATAATTACCAAACTTGATGGTGATGCGAGAGCAGGTGCTGCTTTAAGTATTACAAGTATTATTAATGTTCCAATATTTTATACAGGTACTGGAGAAAAGATTGATGCACTGCAACAATTCTTTCCAGATCGTATGGCTGACCGAATCCTTGGGTTTGGTGATATCATATCATTCACCGAAACTGCCCAAGGTGTTATAGATGAGCAAAAGACAAAGAAATCATTTGCTAAAATGCTTAGTGGAAAAATGGATCTTGAAGATATGATGGTACAAATGCAAGAAATGAATAAATTAGGCAGTTTGTCCGCTATTAGCAAAATGCTTCCTAATGCAAATACAAAAATTGACGAACAAACTATTAGTGAAAGTGAAAAGAAAATATGAGTGTGACAAACACTTCTAAATTCTATGACCAAAAAAGAGAGAAGGAATCCAATTCTTTTTAAAAAAGAACCATTACGAAAAACTCGTGTAATTAAAGGTAGTGGTAGAAAACCAGAAGAATTCAACAGATTAATTAAGGAATGAGAAAGTGCTCGTGAAAGAATGAGTGAATTAGGCAAAAAAATAATGAAGGGTCAAAATCCTTTAAGTTTCTTAAACTAATAAATATACTAATTGTATGCCAGAGCTTCCCGAGGTTATTACTGTCATTAAAGTTTTAAAGGATGAAGACTTAATTGGGAAACATTTTGTTTCTGTTAATGTCTATAATTCAAAATTACTAAAGAATTCAACTCCTAAGTCATTGAATAATTTTTTAAAAAATGAAACAGTCAAGGATATACAACATAAAGGGAAATACATAGTATTCACTTTGTCTAAAAACAAAATTTTAGTTATTCATTTGAGAATGGAAGGCAAGCTTTTTGTTGAACATAGCAATATAGAAGAAAAAAAGTATCTGTGTGTCAAATTTATACTGAATAATAACACCACATTAAGATTTTATGATAGTAGAATGTTTGGCACTATTCATATTTTTGATAATCTTGAAAAATACAATGATTCGTCTATCATTAAAAAAATCGCTATCGACCCGCTTGACAAAAATTTTACTACTATGTATTTAATTAATGCCCTTAAAAATACTAACACATATATTAAAACCGCATTGATAGATCAAAGCAATGTAAGTGGCATTGGCAACATTTATGTTGATGAAATACTTTTTGCTTCATTTGTAAGTCCTTTAAGGAGAGTTAAAAATGTAAAACCAAATGAATATATACTTATTACAAAAAATGCAAAAAAAATATTAAAAGACGCGATTGCATGTGGTGGAACCACAATTTCAACATTTGAAAGTTCTAATAATCATATTGGCTCTTATCAAAATAAATTGAAAATTCATGGAAAAAAAATATGCCCAATTTGCAAAAGAAAAACTGCGTTTACAAAAGTGAACGGACGTGGCACTACATATTGCAAATACTGCCAAAAATAAAATATATAATTTTATATAGATATATTCCATGATTCGTGAACAGTTGTTTTTTTTAAAAAATATGATCGAAGAGTTACAAAAAAACAACTCATCACTTGCAAAGAAAGAAATATTAGCTAAATATTATTCTTCAAATCCACAATTGTTTACAAAATTAATGGACTATGTTTTGTCATACGAAAAAAGATATTGGATAAAAAGCACTAATGTATTAAAGTTGTGAGATAATTTCAATAAAAAATATAGTTTTAGGGATTCGGATGATCTATTTAATGTTTTAGATAAAATCGTTAATCGAGAAATTACTGGACATGACGCCATCAACTATGTAATAGATTTAATCAAGTTTCTTGACAAGGACTATACTTCAGCTATTTTTGCAATTATTGATAAAGATATGCATGCGAATGTAAGCGTTGCACTTGTTAATTCAATTACAAATGGAGCAGTGAAAGAATTTAAAGTAGCTTTAGCAGAAAGAAATGAAAATGCCCCAGAAATACATAAAGTTGATTTTGCAGACGGCAGTTGAATGATAAGTAGAAAACTAGATGGTGTTCGTGTTATTACAACATATGATAATGGAACAATTTTATTTAATAGTAGAACTGGTTTGCAATTTCAAACATTAGATAACTTATCAGACGATGCAAAGAAACTAATTGAAATATTAAGACAGAAAACAAATGAAGAATATGTTTTGGATGGTGAATGCTGTTTATTTATCAATGATAATCAAGATGATTTTTCTGGAATTATGAAAGAAATAACAAAAAAGAATCATACAATTAAAAATCCTCGTTATGTAATTTTTGATGCAATCAAACGAAAAGAATTTGATGCAGCTGTAGGTACTACACCTTTTAAATTGCGTATGAAATTATTAGAAGAGATTTTTTCTGAAAATAGTTTTACAAATATAGCGTTGATACCACATGCAGATTCTATAGATAAAGAAACTTATTTAGAATGATTGGAACAATCAAAAAAAGAAAATTGAGAAGGATTAATGCTTAGAGATGAAAACTCAGTTTATACAGGTAAACGTAGTTTTGACTTACAAAAAATTAAATCATTTTTTGATAATGAATATGTAGTTATTGGTATAGAAGAAGGAAAGAAAAAAATGTTAGTTAACGGAGTTATGCAAGAAACACAATGCGTTAAATCATTAGTTATTGAACACAAAGGAACACACATGAATGTTGGTTCTGGTTTAAGTGATGAAGAAAGAATTTTATGACTAAAAAACCCTGAACTAATTTTGAATAAAGTTATAACAGTTCAATATTTTGAAGAGTCAATAGATTCAAAAACAGGTTTGTTAAGTTTACGTTTTCCAACTCTTAAATTTGTTCACGGAAATAACCGCAATACATAGTATTGTAAATAACAAAACTATTGCTTTATTTTTATATTATTAGCAGCAAAAATGCTAATTATTTCTTCAAGATTTTTATCAATAATATTTTTGGTTAAATTTTCTTGGTTTTTCATGAAGAATCTTAAAGTGTATGTAACTGTTCCATTGTTTTCAAAACGATCAATAAATTCTATGTTGTTTATAAAAGCAAGTTTTCTAACTTCTGAACATGGTTGTGCAAATGATATATTATCATAGATAAAAGTTACATCTTTGATTATTGGCATCAAATTAGATATAGGCTGAAAAACATTAACTGATTCAGAGAAATTTTCATATAGGTCATTTCAATTTAAAGTAGCACAATATACTTTATCATTAATGTTGTATTCGCTTAATAATGTTTTTTTTAAGCATCCAATGTAACCAATAATTGCATTATTGTATTCAATAGATACACATTCATTATTGTAAAAATTTTCATTTTCAGATAATTTATAATTAACTTTTGCATTTAATAAATTAACTATTTGTTCAATTATTCCTTTAAGACCATTAATATTGTAAACAATTTGAGAGTGGTTGACGTTGTCAAGGTTATATTTTTCTGGAGATAATATAGTTAAGTTTTTAATGCCATCCTTGCCGTTTTGATAAATCTTTTGTGTTTCAAAAATTGGATGAATGCTATTTTTATATTGAAGGTTGTATTTATAAACATTCAGCATAGATCCTATTAAATTATTTCTTAACATTTGGCGATTAATATTGTTAGAAGAAATGATTTCAACATTATCTTGATAATCAAAAACATTAAACTTGTTTAAATTATTTTTATTGGTTGTGTTATATGTTTTGACTTCGTAAACAAAATTGTTAGATAAAATATTTCAGAAACGATTTATAAAATAATATTCTGTATATTTAGTTTCGCTGATTCCACTTGTATCAATTGACTCTGAAGGAATTGAATTAACATCAATTGTTTTAATGATCTCCTCAGCTAAATCTGGGTTAGTAGAAACATCGTTTCTTCAAGGTGGTGGTAATATTTTATCTCCATTTATTTTAAAACCAAGTGACTGTAAATGTTTTGTAATATCATTTTTTGAAAAATTAGTTCCCAATATTTCGTTGATCTTTTTTTCGTCGAACAATATTGGTGAAACTTCATCTTCATGAATTTCTAAACGATAACATAAGTTATTGTTTGCGAATGTGTTTTGCAATAAAGATAATGCTAATAAAATTAGAAAATTGTTGTTTTTCTTAGAATTACGTTTAGCAGAATCAGTTTGTATATTGTGTTTAGATGCGGTATTACGAATGTTAACGAAATTAAAACCAGCCATTTCAATATAAATAGTTTTACTATTAGAATTAATTCCGTGGTTACGATCTCCTAATATCCCTGCCAAACAAATGATTTTATCATTATTTTTAACTACAATATCATTATTGTTTAGGATATATTTTTTATCATCAAACCCAGTGAATGTGTCACCATCTTTAGCGGTGTCAACAGAAAAATGAACATCATCTTCACTAAGTTGATATGCAGCAGTTGGAACATTGGTTAACAAAGTTATATAGTTTAAATCATCCAAAACATTATTCAATGGTTTAAAACCATTATTCATTAGTATTTGTTTGTTTTTTCAATCACTTTCACAAACAGAAATATTTTCAACTTTTGCAAGACCAAAACCTGTACAAATTTTGTCATTATATTTTATATCAGCGTTTAAATTTAAATTAGCTTTTGAAAAATCATAATTAGGATATGTAAAGTCTCAATTAAAGTAACCAGCTAGATCTTGACAAAAACTTAATACACCATTTATATCATTACGGTTAGCAAATGGAACTTCTATATCATAGATTGTGTCATCTAACCCTAAAAAACTTGAAACATTTGTATCACCAATTTCACCATCATCAAACAACATGATTCCTTGCGAATCTTGTGGAGAAATATATTTAGTGTTAAGTGGTGTTAGTTCGTAGTAGCCGCATAGCATTCCTTGTGAAACAACTCCTCGAACTTCTTTATATTCGATTACACGACCATCGTGTAGTTTAGCACCTTCAAGTGCAACAACAACATTTTTGTTAGCTTCAACATTTTTAGCTCCACATACAATAACGTTAACATCGCCATTATTATTAATTTGGACTTTACAAATATTAAGGTGGTCAGAATTTGGGTGTTTTTCAAAAGAAAGAATTCGACCGATTACTAAATTATTAACTTCAGGGTGTTTATAAATTGAATTAAGTGGTAATTCATTGCCAGTACTTCCGATGGCTTTCGATAATTCATTATCATTAATTTCGGAAAGTTTAGGTAAGAAACGTTCTAATAATTTACGAGAATATAACATTTAGCATATTATAACTCATATGAGTTTATGCAAAATTATAATAAAAACATGTCAGATAAAACTCTTGAAAAATTACGAAAAAAAATTGATAAATGTGACAAAAACATTTGTAAACAACTAGTTGATCGTTTTAGCGTTGTACAAAAAATTAAAGTATATAAAAAATTACATAATATTGCAATATTAGATCCAAAAAGAGAGTCAGTTGTAAAATCAAAGGCTCGTAATTTGGTTGGCAAAAAAATGCCTACAAATTCTGTTGAAAATATTTTTAATACAATTATGGATGAGACGAAAAAAGCTCAAAAAAAATAAAAAAAATGTTATGTGTTTTTTATTTGCATGATGTATAATATCAATATATGGCAATTAAAAATAATAAGACTTTTAAATACGTTGAAATTGACACACAAGAATTAGAACGTATTAAATTAGAACCTACTGAAAATATTAAGTTGGACGAAGTTGAACAAGGTTTTAGCAATGACAACTTTGATAAGCTTTCTACTAACGAATTACAATACCGTTTAAAATTTGTTAAGAACTTAACTAAAGCTCAAAAAAAAGAAATTAAGTCTATTTTAAAAGCAAGAAAATAAACTTATAATAAAAAAATGATTAACACAGTAACACAAGCAATCCAAGAAGTATTAAATGCATCTAGTGACTCTGGTACTAACATTGGTGTTGGAATTGGTGCTGGTATTTGTATGGTAGGTGCAATGGGTTGTGGTATTGGAGAAGGTATTGCAGCGTCTAAAGCTTGTGAAGCCGTTGCTAGAAATCCTGAAGCTGAAAACAAAATCCGAACTATGATGGTTATTGGTTGTGCTATTAGTGAAACATCTGGTATTTATGGCCTAATAATTGCATTATTATTGATCTTTGTTGCATAGTAGCATTTTTTGTACTATTCTACTATTTATAATTTTATCACATAATATTAATTAGTATGCATTCACTTAAAATTCGTAAAGTTTTATCTTGGATTTGTCTTTTATCATGAATGGTTTATTTTTCTTTAATTTTATCTAGTTGTGTAGAAGAACAAGAAATTTACGATGCAATATTACCTAACTTCATAATCATATGCATTCATACTTTAGCAACAATAATTTTAATTATTCTTTCAATATGATTAGTATGAAATCCAACAAAAAAAATTATTTCAAAAAGAAGAGAATATATTGAAAAAAATCTTAATGATTCAGAGTCTAATAAAAAAGAATCAATTGCAAGATTGCTTGAAGCTGAAAACAAAAGAATGCAAGCTTATGAGGAAGCACAATTAATAATTGATCGTGCTAAAAACGAAGCAAACTATGAAGGAGAATCAATTTTACAATTAGCTAATGATGATGCAAAAATGATTTATAAAAATGCTAAACGTGATGCTAAATTATTAAAGCAAGAAATTATCAAAGATAATGATAAACGTATTAACGAAATTGCTTTAAGTGTTTGTAAAACAATAATTAAAAAGCAAATTACAAAAAAAAATAACGATAGACTTATCAAAGATATTCTCAACAATTCTAAAAAAGATGGAGGGGTAGAATAATGGATTTTGTTTCAAACTACGTTGAACTATTAATACAAAATACTAAATCATCAAGCACTTCTATTATTTCTAAAAAACTTAAAAGTTTTATTTCTGATATGTCATCAATTAATTTTGTTGATTTTTTAATGAACAAGTCAGTTAACAAAGAAGAAAAACATAAATTTATCAAATATGTTTGTGAAAAATATAAGATTGATGATTTTGTATATGTAATATATGCCATCATAGATTATGATCGAGCTGAATATTTATTTGAAATTTTTCAAAATTACTTATTAGCTGTTTCAAAAATTCAAGAACATGTATCTATTGCTATTTTCTCAGCATTTGAAATTTCAAAACCATGCATTGATGATATTGTGGAACTTGTTTCTAAACAAATAAATAAGAAAGTAAAATATAATTTTTATATTGATAAAAGTTTAATCGGCGGTTTCGTTGTCAAGGGAGATAATTTTATTATTGACAAAAGTATCAGAAACTGTTTAGATGACGCTATTAATAAAGTAAAGGAGGACATGTAATGGTTAAGGATGATAAATTTATTAGTTTAATAAAAGCAAAAATTAAAAGTTATGAGTCTAAAATAAACTTCATAGAAGAAGGCAGAGTTATTTCTGTAAACGATGGAATTGTTATAGCAAGTGGATTAACTAATGTTATGTCAAACGAAATCGTTAAATTTGAAAATGGAACACTTGGTATTGCATTCAATCTTGAAGCAACACATGTTGGTATTGTGCTTTTAGGTAAATACGATGATATTCAAGAAGATTCACCTGTATATCGTACTAAAACAGTTGCCTCTATATGTGTAGGCGATCATTTACTTGGAAGAGTAATTGACCCACTAGGCAAACCTTTGGATGACAAAGGAAAGATTACATCACATACATTTAAGCCAATTGAGCAATTAGCCCCTGGTGTTATGATGCGTAGCTCTGTTGATGTTCCACTAGAAACAGGTACTGTTATGATTGATACAATGTTTCCAATAGGACGAGGTCAACGTGAATTAATTATTGGTGATCGTCAAACTGGAAAAACATCTATTGCTATAGATGCTATTATCAATCAAAAGGGAAAAAACGTAAAATGTATATATGTTTCAATTGGACAAAAAAACTCAACATTAGCCAGAATAATTAATACTTTAGAAAATGCAAAAGCATTAGAGTATACAACAATTGTCGTTGCTTCTGCAAGTGATTTAAGTGGTATTATCTACATTGCACCATATAGTGGTATTACAATTGCTGAAGAATGGGCAAAAAATGGTGAAGATGTATTAATTGTATTTGATGACTTAACTAAGCATGCCTTTTCTTATCGTACAATGTCATTACTATTACATAGACCTAGTGGTCGTGAGGCATATCCCGGTGATATATTTTATCTGCATTCTCGTTTGCTTGAACGTGCATGTAAACTTAATAAGAAGAATGGGGGTGGTTCTATTACAGCGTTGCCAATTGTGGAAACTCAAAACAGTGATATTTCAACATATATACCTACAAACATTATTTCAATAACTGATGGTCAACTTTTCTTACAAACAAGTTTGTTTAACATCGGACAAAAGCCAGCAATAGATGTAGGTTTAAGTGTTAGTCGTATTGGTTCTGCTGCGCAAAATCAAGTAATTAAAACATTATCCAAATCAATTAAAATTTATTTAAGTGAATATTATGATGTTTCATCATTTGCCCAATTTGGAACCGATCTTGATGAAAACACTGTAGCAATCATTGAAAATGGTAAAAGCATTGTTGAGTTATTAAAGCAAAAAAATCTTGCTCCGGTTTCTTGAATTAACCAAGCTATGATTTTGTTTTTAATCAACTCAAAATTAATAAGCAAAATTGAAATTAATTCTATTAAAGAATTTGAACACTTCTATTTAGAAAAAATGAAATTAACAAAAGTTTATAAAACAATTCTTCAAAAAGTAAAAATTGATGATGCTATATATGCAGAGTTAAAAGAAATAACTGAAGACTTAATTGAAAAATTCAAAAAGGGTGGTAAAGCATAATGTCTAATCTTTTTACTATTAAGAAAAAAATCGCTTCAATTAAAAAAATTAACAAGATTACTGAATCGATGAAAATTGTTGCAATTAGTAAAATCAATAAATTGAAACGACAGTATTTAGCAAATTCTGAATATCAAAAACAACTATATGATGTGGTAGGTGCATTACCATATAGTTATTCAGTTGCTAAGGATAAAAAGAAACACATGTGGGTTATCTTTACTAGCACATTAGGAATGGCTGGTTCATATAACATCAATATTTTTAAAAAACTAAAGGAATCTATTAATCCCGGTGATACAATTGTGGTATTTGGTTTGAAAGGTGAAAAATTATTAAATAGATTTAAAACTGAATATCATATTAAATATTTTGATATTTATGAAAAAGAAATAATGTTATTTAGTTTTCATTATGCAGCAACTTACATATGTAAATTGTTCAGCCACAACATGTTTAATGGTTTGACATATATTTACACAACTCATACTAATAATCTAAGTGTTGTTTCTTCTACAATTTTACCTTTCCCCATGAAATCTAAAACCACTAACTCTTTTCTTTTAGAACCAGGAGTCAGATCAATAATTGACAACACTTTTAAATTGTATATTGAAAGTACTTTATATTCAGCTTATTTAGAAGCAAAGCTTTGCGAACAAATATCAAGAAAAACTTCTATGTCACATGCAAATGACAACATAAATGATATGCTTTCAGAATTAGGAATTACCTATAATAAGAAGCGACAAGAAAAAATTACACAGGAGGTTGCACGTGCCTAATAAAATAAAGCAAATAAAAAATGATAACGGAATCATAACAGAAATTATTGGTACTGTTATTACTGTTAAATTTGCTCACAAACAATTACCTAAAATTAATGATGCTTTATATATAAAAGAGCATCACATATATTTAGAGGTTAGTCAAATTATTGGAGATGATAAAATTAAATGTATTGCTCTAAGTCCAACAGAAGGTTTACAACGTGGTACAGTTGTTACACAGACACATAACAACATCCTTGTACCTGTAGGTAAAGCAACACTTGGCCGTATATTCAATTGTGTAGGTGAAGCACTTGATGATAAACCATTTGATAATAAAAAAATTAAGCATATGCCGATCCATCGCTTACCCCCATCCCTTTCTCAGCAATCAACAAAGGCTGTAATTTTAGAAACTGGGATTAAAGCCATAGATTTACTCATCCCATACATAAAAGGTGGCAAAATCGGGCTATTTGGTGGTGCAGGTGTTGGAAAAACTGTTTTGGTGCAAGAAATGATTCATAACATTGCACAAAAACATAATGGTATAAGTGTCTTTACTGGTGTAGGTGAACGTAGTCGTGAAGGAAATGACCTATACCATGAAATGGAAGTCACAAATGTACTTAAAAACACTGCATTAGTTTTTGGTCAAATGAACGAAACACCTGGTGTTCGTATGCGTGTTGCATTAGCAGGTCTTACTATGGCTGAGTATTTCCGTGATGAAAAGAAAATGGATGTTTTATTATTCATCGATAACATATTTAGGTTTACGCAAGCTGGTAGTGAAGTGTCAGCATTATTAGGTCGTGCCACTTCAGAGTCTGGTTATCAACCAACACTTTTAAGTGAAATGGGAGAATTACAAGAACGTATTACTTCTACCCATAACGGTTCAATTACATCTGTACAAGCTATATATGTTCCGGCGGATGATTTAACCGACCCTGCTCCTAGTGCAGCTTTTGCACACTTAGATGCACGTACTGTACTTGATCGTAAAATTGCTGCATTAGGAATCTTTCCAGCAATCAACGTTATTGAAAGTTCTTCATCAGCACTTGATCCAATGATTGTTGGAATGGAACACTACGTAGTTGCTAATAAAGTTAAAAGCATCCTTGAAAAATATGAAGAATTACAAGATGTAATTGCAATTCTAGGTGTGGATGAGTTAAGTGATGAAGATAAAAAGATTGTTAATCGTGCAAGAAAAATTCGTAACTTTTTATCTCAACCATTTAGTGTGGCAGAAAAATTTTCTGGTATTCCTGCTAAATATGTTACATTAGCAGATACAATTGATGGTTTTAAAAAAATAGTTGATGGAGACATGGATGATTACGATGAGTCTCAATTTAAATACATCGGAAGTATTGGAGAAATTATTAAAAAACACAAACATGCAAAAGTTGTTTAATATAAATATTATTACTCCAACTGGAGTACAATTCCATGGTAATGCTCACAGCGCTAGTTTACATACTCATAGTGGCGCTATAACATTGCTTGCCGATCATGAGAAAATTATTTCTGTTTTTAACCCGACTAACATTAATGTTATTACTGATGATGCAAAGAAAACATTTGCAATTGGAAAAGGTGTTCTTAAATTTTCTGGCAATCAATTAAGTATCTTAACTGATTTTTTTGTTCAGTCTTATGCCGCTCCAGCAGCGTTAAGAAAGAATGAAATAAACAAAGTTCTTAAACTTAATATGATTGAAGTTAACTACGACAATATCGATATTAAATTACAAGAAGAAATTAGTAAACTAAAGGATTAATTTTTCTTACTTTTAACAAGCAATACTAGTGCAGTATAATTAGGACCAGTGTGAGCAATAATTACGGATGGCAATGATGCGTGCTCTACTTTTACATTTTTATTAATTTTTGAAATAATTTTATTTTCAATAAGATCTACATATAGGTTAGTATCAAAGTTTTTATCTTTTACTGAACTAGTCAAGATACCAACTTTTTCAACTTTTGAATAATCAAAGTTAGGAATGATTAGATCAAAGTAATCATTAATTAATGATGGCAATTTATTATTAGACAAGGCTTTGCTTCTAAAACTCACACCATCACGATCAAATGATGCCAACGCTTTTATTTTAAGCAATGAAGCGACAATACCTTTGGTTTTACCAATTCTTCCGCCTTTAATTAAAAATGATAAATCAGGAACAATAAGTGCTGCACCAACATTATCTCGATATTTATTAACTACATTGGTGATGGTTTTTAATGTAAGTTTTTTTTGCTTTTTTAATTCTATTAATTCACTGCATTCTCATTTTGCCATTAATGTAACCATGTAATGAGGAACAATTATTACATTATCAAATTCTTTAGAAATTAATGTAACAGTATTGTTTTGTCCAGGACTTAAAGTCATGGGAATTAGAAACACATAAATTGTTTCATATTTTTTAGATAACTTTGTTAAAATTTTTAACACATCGTCAGGTTGGGAAGAAGATGTTTTAAATTGGTGACCCTTTATTAAAGCACGTTCAATTTTGCTTGTTGTAATATTGACTCCATCAAAATATTGTTTTGAACTTGTGCAATCCTGTACCATTAATGGCAAAACATAAGTATCTGGAAATTCACCTTCTTTGATACTAGATGATGAATCATACAAAAAACAAACCGGTTTCTTCATAAAAATTGTGATTAGTTTTATTATATGGTCAACATTATAATATATTCTATATTAATTTAATAGT
The DNA here is from genome assembly GCA_031282505.1 of Mycoplasmataceae bacterium. Lineage (GTDB taxonomy): Bacteria > Bacillota_I > Bacilli_A > Mycoplasmatales > Mycoplasmoidaceae > Malacoplasma_A. The sequence continues at coordinate 19,839 of JAITDP010000007.1, forward strand.
ATGGGAAACAAAATTGTTAAAAAAAATGTTACCTTTCTTTCAGTGATGCTTTTGACCATCGGTTCAACTGTTGGTGCTGGTATTTTTTTCAAGAATAGCGAGATTGCAAGTAACACTGGAAGCTTTGCATTCTCTATACTTGCATGAGTTATATCCGCATTTGCAATATTGTGCATAGCACTAACACTAGGTGATTTAATTAAAAACGCTAAACACAATCATTTAGGTTATATAGGATGAATAAAAACTTTTTGTGGAACAAGACTGTATAAAGGATTTAGAAATTTTATGTGTTATGTATTTTTGCCTACAAACGCATTTTTAATTTCATTTTATGCCTTAATGTCTTTACAAGATGCTCTTAGTATTTTCTTTGAAAACAAAATAGTTTTGCCTTGATATATCGTTATCATTATTGCATTTGTATTTTTTACATATTTTCAAATCTCAGCGGTTGCAAACAAACGAATTGGTATTATTAATAATAACACATTAACTTTTATTAAATTTATTCCTATTCTTTTTGTAATCATTGGTGGAATAACTATTTATGGAATCACTGGACATATTGCAATTGATCAAAAAACCGATGTTGCAATTCAAGCTGCATCTAATTCACCAGTAAAGTTATTAAATAAACTTCCATATTTTGGAGTGATTGCGTCTGTCCCTGCAATCTTCTTTGCTTTTGATGGTTTTTATTCAACAGCTGGTTTATTTGAAGATATGAATGACCCTAAAAAGTTTTCTAAAGCTCTTTCCATAGGAATAGTGATCATTGCTTTTGTCTATGTTTTAATTTCTTTGGGTGTTATGGTTAGTTCAGATGATGGAACGGTTATTGGCTTTGTTAGTAACTTTGACAAAACAATGCCTGGAAAAATTGTTGGGTTCATTATAATGTTTGCAATTTTTTTATCTGTTTTATCTATTTTGAATGGGTATGCAATTTATTCAGGAGAGTTTTTATTTTCTTTAATCAAAAATAATGAGTTTATTTTTTCAAAATATATTCAAAAGAAAATTAACTTATTTGATAGCAAAAAACTTTCATTATTTATATATGGTATATTCTTTGTAATATTTGTTTTGTGTTGTACTATTGGTGTATTTTATTTTAAAGATGTTTATCAAGGTGCATATTATGATGATCAAACTTGTGGAATTTATCAATTGTGTGATTTACTTAGTAATTGAACAGCATTAATTAGTTTCTTTGGAATTGGATTAAGTTTGCTTGGCTTCATGATTAAAAAATATAAGTCTTCAATTGCTTTTAAAATATATGCAACTATTGCAATAGTTATGATTGGAATCAGTACAATTTACGAATTGACTAACACGTTTTATTATTTGTCATCTTGCATTACTTTTCAAGAAAATAATCGTTCTGTTAGTTTGGATGTATATTTAATTCCTATTATTTTAAAATGTGTAACTCTGTTAGCTTTCGTATTGATTATTATTGGACCATTTTTAACAATTAATAAAAAATGAAAAACAAAAAAATAACATTTTTTTCCATAATGTTACTTACAGTAGGTTCAACTGTTGGTGCTGGTATATTTTTTAAAAATGGTACCATTCTTGGTAATACAGGTTCTATTACTTTATCATTAATTTCTTGAGTAATTGCTGCATTTGCAATTTTTTGCATTGGTATGACACTTAGTGAAATAATTAAAAAAAGTGGTGATGCTAATAGCATGGGTACTATTGGATGAATAAAGACTTTTTGTAACACATCTATATATAGAGGTTTTAGAAACTTTATGTCATGTCTGTATTTACCTACAACAAGTTGGTTCATGGCATTTTATGCAACAATGAGCTTACAAGACTCAATTAGTGTGTATACGAATTTTCAGATACCGTGGTGGGTAATAATTACTATTGCTTTTTTCATTATGGTATATTTTTATTACTTATCAATTGCAAACAAAAGAGTTGGTGTTATACAAAATAACATAATGGTATTTATAAAATTCATTCCAATTTTATTTTCTATTTTTGGTGGTTTAATTATTTATGCATATTTAGGCGAGCCACAAAATCCTGTTTTAAAAGTTTGCAACGCTATTTCGTCAAGTGATAAACCTATGACATTAACCAAATTAACACCGTTTCTAGGCGTAATTGCTTCTATCCCCGCTATCTTCTTTGCGTTTGATGGTTTTTACGCTTCTAGTGGCCTTTATAGCGATTTAAAGGATAAAAAATATTTTTCTACTGGAATTTCGCTTGGCATAATAATCACAGCAATTGTTTATTTACTTATTTCGTTAGGTTTGTTATTGGGTGCAAAGGATGGCAATATTACAAGTGTGTTGTCCTCAATGCCAACTAATGTCGGAAAGGCAATTTCATTTATTGTTGAGTTCTGTATTTTTTGAGCTGTATTAGGAATAATTAATGGGTTTGCAATTTATTCTGGTGATTTTTATAAGTCATTGTTTAAAGATAAAGATACTAACAAACTTTTAGTTTATATCAAAAAAAAATTTAATATAGAAGACAGAAGAATGTTAGCGTTGGTTATTACAGTATTCTTTGCAATAACATTTGTTCTTTTAACAATCTGCGGTTCTTTCTATTTTCACAACTTATATGATTCAACTGAATACTATGATAGAATATCAAAATCAATTTACCAATTTTGTGACATCGTTTCAAATTGAACTAGTTTGATAGTCTTCGTTGGAATTGGAATCACATTATTTTGTGCAATCTTTAAAAAAGTGTTTAATAACAAAGTATTATGACTAGCTGTGATTGCAATTTTAATCATAACAATTAGTTCTGTTTATGAAATAACTAGTTCATTTTTTAATTTTGGTACCGCAATTGACTTCCAAATAAAAAATCCAAATACATCATTGATAGAATATTTAATTCCTTCAATTTTACAAATTGTATTCTTATTTCTTTTATCTGGTGTATGTTTTGCACCTTATATTAAAAGTAAAGTTCTAAGAAAAATCTAATAAAGACATTTGAGACGAATCAGAAAGTTTATCTAAAACACCCATTGATACCATTTGGGCAAAATGGTTCTTATTAATTTTTGTTCGTTGCATTAAATCTTCCTTACTATCAAATTTTTTGATATTACGTTCAGTAATTATTGATTCAGCAACTGCATCACCAAGTCCTGCAATGCTTTTGAATGGTGCTATTATTGTATTAGTTTCACGATTGATAATAAATTTGCTTTGATGAGATTTTTCAAGATCAATGATTCCTATTTTGATTCCACGTGACATAGCTTCAAGAGTTACTTTGTAAACATCTAACAAATCTTCTTCTTTTTTTGTTACAGATGCTTTTAATTCTTTAGAAGCTAAACGTTTTTCAATATCATTAATTTTATCAATGATTGAGTTTTTATCTTTTGTTATAGTTTCTAAATCAAATTCTGTTGGCTTTGCTGAAAACCATGCAGCATAGAAATCAATAGGGTGGTATATTTTGTATCATCCACATATATAAGCATGCATCATATATGATGTTGCATGTGCTTTGGGAAAAAGATATTTAATCTTTGCACAAGATTGAATATATCATTCTGGAATATTGTTTTTTCTTATGGTATCACATAGTTGGTTAAATTCTTCAGCTTTATTTTTTTGATTACCTTTTCTAACCAACTCAGCAAATTTAAAAGCGTCATCGGGATTGACATTATTTTTTCCTAAAAATTCTAACATATCTTCTCTAAAAGATACTACATCTTTAAGTTCTTTATTTTCTTGCATAATTAGTTGTCTTGCATTTCCTAATCAAACATCAGTACCATGGCTTAGACCACTTATTCTAATAAGATCACCAAATGACTTTGGTTTAGATTCTTTTATCATTCCAATAGTAAAATTTGTTGCACATTCAGGCAAAGCATATGTTCCAATGGTTTCACCATTAATATCTTCTGGTTTTATTTTCAACGGTTCTAAACCACTAAAAAGTTCTAAGACTTTTGGGTCTTGAAAGTTCACCTTGCTTACATCAATGCCACTACTGTCACGCAGTAATTTAAAAATTGTTGGTATATCATGTCCTAATATATCAAACTTCAATAAATTATCATGAATTGCATGGAAATCAAAGTGAGTAGTGTATTCATTGCTTTCAGCATCACTTTCCTCAGAATTTGGTTGAAGTGAATATGGACAAAAATCATGAATATCATAATTTGACGGCACAACAATTGTTCCACCGGCGTGTAGTCCATTTGTTCTTTTGCCATCAATAATATCTTTTTGTAAATAATAGATTTCTGCATTATTATTCACTTTTTCAATATCTACTTCTTCGAAGTATTTTTTAACTAGACCAAATGCAGTTTTTTCAGCAAGTGTCATAACCGTACCCGCTCTGAATGCATTAACAGAACCAAACATATTATTAATAAAACGTCTTGCTTCATCTTGATATTCACCACTAAAATTCAGATCAATATCTGGAACTTTAGGTGCACCAACAGTTCCTAAAAAAGATTCAAACGGAATATTATGCCCATCACTTTTCATTATTTCACCACATATAGGACATTTTTTAATTGGCAAGTCAAAACCATCAACACTTATATCATCATAAAACTCATGATGTTTACATTTTTCACAAATATAATGTGGTGGCAACGCATTAACGTCACTGATTTTTGCTAAAAAAGCAATAAAAGATGAACCTACCGAACCACGCGAACCAACAACATATCCATTCTCATTAGATTTCTTTACAAGAAGATGTGAAATCCAATAAATTACTGCATATCCTTTCCCAATAATAATGCTTAATTCTTTTTCAATCCGTTCTCGGATGATTGGATTAATTTCTTCACCATAACAATTTTTAAGTGTTGTTTCTACAAGGTTTGATAATTTATCATCTACACCTTCAATTTTTGGAGTAAACAAACCTTTAATTAAAATTTTGTTTAACTCAAATTTATTTTTAAAATCATAAGTATTTTCTACAACAATTGTATCAATAAGTTTCTCGTCATTTAAATAACTGAACTCTTGTTTCATTTCATCTGTAGTCATGAAATAGAATAATGGTGGCGTTACATTAAGTTTGTCTCGTACTAAAAAACGGTGCAGCTTTCCACCAAGTAATTTATTATGAATTAAAACTGCATGTGAATTTTGCATCTCTTTATATAAATAATAAACGTTTGCTGTAGCAATAATTTTTTTATCTAATTTAGTAGAAAAATTAACAATTCTTTTAATAAGAGATTCTATATCATCATTTGTTAATGTTCCTTTATCAACCTCATGCTTTAAACAATGTTTGGGAGAAATAAAAATGTAATCATAGAATTGTATTTCATTCATTAATTCTCCATCAGTTCCATTACATGCAATATCTCAAACTGAACCTTCATATGGATTACTACATATTAGTAAATTTTCTCGGTCATCTTTTAGATCTTCATAAAATAATGTAGGTTTTTCAGAATAAAATTGTTTAGTAAGAGATAGACTAACTAATTGATACAATTTTTTTAAACCGATTTTATTTTTTGCATAAATGTTCATATATGAAGGAAATAATTGTTTATAAACATTTGGATTAAATAATTTGTCATTGATATCAGACAATTTTAAAATTTCTTTGTTTTTCATAACATTTAAAAATATTTTCCATAAATGATATAAAACTTCTGCATCAAAATCTGCACGGTGGGCAACAGATTCATCATATGTGATTTTGTTTTGTCGACAAATATATCCTAAACGATGCTTTGCATAGTTGGGATTTATTGAACGACTTATTTGCATAGTATCAATTAATGGATTATTCAAAGGTTTGATCCCTAATTTAATTAATTTTTTATTAATAAATCTAATATCAAAATTAATACCATTGTGTGCAACTAACACACTATTGCCAATTCAGTTGACAATGTTTTGTGCTTCTTGTTCAAATGTGTTCTTGTTAGAAAGCATTTGATTTGTGATGTGTGTTAAATCAGTAATATGTTGTGGCAATGGTTTATTTGGCTTTAATAATAGATCGATTTTATCGATAATAATTCCGTTTTTAGCTTTGATTGCTCCAAACTCAATTATTTCATCAATCTCATTTATCAATCCAGTTGTCTCGATATCAAAAACTACATATTCTTGATCATCAATAAGTCCATTGTTGTTTTCACAATTAATACAAAAATTTATTTTTTTATTAATAACAGATACTTCGTATCCATACATTGGAAATTGTTTTTTAGCGGTTGCAGAATCAATGTTAGGAAAACCTTGAACGTTGTTCCTGTCACAAAAACCAATTCCTTCCATTTTACTATTGACAGAAAAATCTACAAAGTCCTTTGCTGTATTCAAACCATCAAAAGCTGAAAATTTTGTATGACACAAAACTTCGATACGTGGTTTAACAGCTGTGTCATATTTTTTCTTAGAACCATTGTTTTTTTCAACTTTTAGTGAATAAGCAGAATAAAATGGTATCGTAGTTCCACGTTTATAGTCATATTTTCCTTTAACTTTGACTATGTCACCAATTTTGATCGCATTTAAAAATTCCTCTGGGCGATTGTTTGGGATGGTTCATCCAGTTTGTGTTTTTTCACCTTCTTTTGAAGGTCATATTTTACAGCTGATACATCCTGTATCGTCTTTAATATAAAAATCTCATGCTCCAAACTTCTCAGGTTTAACAATGTGAAACACTTCACCTTGTAGTGTTATCATTTTCTTTTCTTCGAAATCAGTTATTTTTTCAAGACTTTTAATTGATGAAATTTTTGTATCCACATTATTAAGTTTGTTGTATTTTTCAATGACATCTTCTGACTTGTTCGGAATAGATACATTTTTTTTAACTTCATCATTATGAATTTGTTTAATTTTTTCTTTAACATTTGCATCATGTTTATATATTAATTTAGAACCAACGAAATCAATTCCAAATTTTAGAAAATAATTTAAAAGCGTATTTACATAACTAGCAACTGTGGGTTTTTGTGATTCAAAAAAGTAATATAGAACTAGTTCGTTATTTATTATTTCATAAGAAATGTCTTGACTTTTGATGTTGTTTTCAATAGCAAAAGCATCAATAAATTTTTTAACATTTTCATTGTTAGCAATATCTCTAACTTGATATTTAATTTTTATTTGATCTTTTGCTATATCATTATTTTTATTTTTTTCTAAAATTAATAATGGTTCAGGATTGGGGATGGCGGCAAAGCCAATTGATATATCTATTTTTTTAGTAGCATTGTTTTTTTGAATACTAATATTTGCTTCCTTAGATAATAATTCAAATTGGTCTTCATTAAGGAGATTACAGCGAACAAAAAAATCCTTATAATTAACCATTTGTAATATTATAAAATAATATTTTTACTATTTAATTCCCATTATTTAAGATATGTTTTATTGCCAAAAACGAAGCATCCTCGTTATGGGTATTTTAATTAAACATAATTAAATATATAATATTACTATATTAATACTATAACCATGAAAAAAGACCTACATCCTAAGACAAAAAACGTTAAATTTATTTGTTCTACCTGTGGTAGTACTTTTGAAATCGAGTCAACTAATAGAAATGATGAAGTTTATTTAGATGTTTGTTCTCATTGTCACCCAGTATACATTGGTGGTAACGTTGAACAAAAAGTTAAAGGTAAGGCTGAGCGTTTAGCTAAAAAATTTAAGAAATAGATACTTAAATATTTCTTATGGAATACGACTTACGTTTATATAACTCACTAATAAAAATCATAGAGAAATATAACTCTTTAACTGCGCAACTCGAGGATCCTAACATTTCAATATCTAAACTTACAGATGCTAATAAGCAATTGAAACGTATTGGTGCAATTAAATCTAAATTTGATTATTTTCAAAAACTAATCCAAAATGCTGAAAGTGATGAAAAAATTATTAAAACCGAAACAGATGCAGAATTTATTGATATTGCAAAAACAGAGCTTGCGGATATTAAAAGCAAAATACCAGAACTTGAAAACGAATTAAAAATAATGTTGTTACCTGTTGATCCATACGATGAAAAAAATATCATCGTAGAAATGCGACCAGCAGCTGGCGGAGATGAGAGTAGTATATTTACAGCTGATTTATTTGAAACATATCGTATTTATTGTGAGAGAATGGGGTGAAATGTTAAGGTTATTGATGTATCTACATCTACATTTGGTTATGACTATATTTTTTTTAGTGTAAGGGGCGAAGATGTATATAGTAAGATGAAATTTGAATCAGGTGTTCATCGTGTACAACGTATACCTGCAACCGAATCAAAGGGCCGTGTTCACACTTCTACCATTACAGTTGCTGTTATGCCAGAACTTGATGAAGTTGATGTTAAAATAAGACCAGAGGATTTACGTATAGATACTTATCGTGCTGGTGGAAAGGGTGGACAACACGTTAACAGAACTGAAAGTGCTATCAGGTTAACTCATTTGCCTACTAATATTGTTGTGGCTTGCGATAGCGAACGTAGTCAAATTGAAAACCGTGCATTGGCTATGAAATTATTACTTTCTAAGGTTTGAGAAAAAATGGAAAACGATAGGAGAAATACAATAGATACAATGAGAAGAGAACAAGTAGGAACTGGTGAAAGAAGTGAAAAAATAAGAACCTACAATTATCCTCAAAACCGTGTTACTGATCATCGTGTTGGCTTTACATTAAATAAACTTGATTACATAATGCAAGGATATTTAGATGAAATAATTGCTGTTTTAATCACAGATGAACAAACAAGATTATTGAACGAATTAAAAATTTAATTTATCAATTCATCAAATATATCGTATGCATTTTCTGTTTGAGAAGATTTAACATCTATCTCTGGATATTTTTGATTTTTTTGTCCTAAAAATGATGTGATTTTGTTTTTAAAATCATCTTGTGTAAGACCTATGAAAACCATTTGTTTGCCAATTGAATTATTTAGAATTTTTCTTAATTCTATATTGTTTATTTTTTTATTTAACAGGTCAGCATCAATTTTGTCATCAAACAAAAGTATTGCTGAGTTTTTAGAAGAAAGTAAAACTTTGTTGGCACTACATATTGCTACTAAATCTATGTTTCCTTCTTTTTTAATTTTTTCTAAATTATTTGATGTCTCCTTTAAAAGAGCACTGTTACAATTAGAAGCTGTTGCATTAATAATATCATCAATTGTAAGTTTGTCATTTGATATTTTTGAAACAACAGGAGTAACAGTTTTTTTGTCATTTGTTATTTCTTTTGTAACAAAAAATTCTGAAGGATCTGGCAATTCATCATTGTTATTTTCTGTTTGTTTTGATTTAATTGGTTCAGTAGTTGTTTCTTTTTTTTCAATATGTTGGACTTCTTGTACTATATTGTGATCAGCAAAAATATTGCAAGCTTTAATTATTAATTGTGCACAACAAAATCTAACATTGTCATCTTTTCTAATTTTGTAAAGATTGTCATTAATAATATTGATTAACTCATTTAAATGAGATATATCTATATTTATAAGACTTATATTTTGTTTATTGAGACTTTTAAGCAGAGTGTGGTTATCAGTTTGCTTGTAAACTAAAACATCAAGTAATATGGATAAAACATTTGTAAAAAAAATTTCTACATTAATTCCACTTTCGTAGTATTTATTAAATTCTTCTAAAGCTTCATTAAGATTATGTTTAATAATTACATTAATAAAGTGGATCATTGCTTCAAAAGTTACAAGTCCAAAAACTTTATTCACATCAACAGCAGTGATATCTTTGTTGGTTAACATAGAAACTTGTTCTAGCATGCTCAAAGCATCACGTGCATGTCCATTTGCTAAACTAATTAATATTTTTTTTGCTTCTTCATCGATTTTAACATTTTCATTATTAGTAATATTTTCTATTGTTTGTTTAATTTGCTTTTCATTTAATTTATTAAAAATAAAATATTGACACCTGCTAACAATAGTTGAAGGTATTTTGTGCATTTCTGTTGTTGAAAAAATAAACACAGAATGTTCTGGAGATTCTTCTAACGTTTTAAGCATTGCATTCCACGCTTGTGTTGTTAACATATGAGCCTCATCTATGATATAAACTTTCTTTTTTAATGAAGAAGGCATATATTTAACGTTATTAACAATCCTTCTTATCTCGTCAATCCCATTGTTACTTGCGGCATCAAGTTCTAAAACATCTGTTGTTGTTTGATTAATAATTTCCAAACAGTTTTGACATTGATTGCAACAATCTCCATTTTCACAGTTGGTACAATTGATTGCTTTCGCAAATATTTTAGCAACAGTAGTCTTGCCGGTACCTTTAGGACCTGCAAATATATATGCGTTGCCTACCATATTATTTTTTACACTATTTTTAAGTGTAATAATTATGTGTTCTTGTCCAATTACTTCACTAAATTTTGTTGGTCTATATTTACGATAAAAAGCTAAATGTTGCATTGGAATTGCTATTATAATGAATTATATTCATTAAGAAATTGCAGGAGGGAATGGTTCTGGATTATCTACAATTTTAATTGTTATTGCTACAATAATTGATGCTGGTTTTGTAGCTAGATCAAACAAGTTATACAAATAGCTTAAATTTATAGTGCTAACTCCTTGAGTTATTTGAAGATTATCGGTATAGGTGCCAGCAGTTGTATATGGATCACGGTTAAAAGTAACTGTATTAACAACATTACCTTTATCAGAGTGTGTTTTATTACATGTATAGTGATCGCTTAAACCACTAATATTAATACCACTGTTATACATAATTGGTTGTATAACATTGATTCCATTTCTTGTAAGCGAAAATGCTGTTGTGTTTTGAGGATCATTTTCTGCAGTTTCACCAGTATAGTAATCACTGTTAGGAAATTTACATGTTGCTTTTAAAGTATTATTAACTCCATTAACAATAATATCTAATGCATGGAAGCTAATTACATTAAGTTCTGTAGTTAATGCTAAAATTAATATTGTACATTGGCCAGTTTTTTCTCCAGTGATAACTTGCATATGATTTTTATCTGAATCGCCAGGAACTTGAATAAGTTGTGCTATTTGTGGGTTTGAAGAGAATCATAATCAAGTATAATTTGCATCTTCTACAATTGGATCGAAGTGCGTGCCAAGATAAACTTGAAGATTGCCAGGGTTTTCTTTTGAACCATATGTTAAGGTATTAGAATAATCAATTTCAACAGGATCATGTGTAGCAGTAGTGGCATAGTCATTAAAATAAATACCGTCGTCAGTATGAGTTTGTCCTTCACCCGGGCTATTGAATGTAATTTTAACTCCAGAGCCAGTAAAGTGTTTAGATTTTTTATTACATGATAAAGTTGCAGTATCAGCGCCATGTGAAAAATCTAGACTTAATTCACTTGAATCTCCATATAAATACAATTCATTTTTTGCAAAAACATAGTCACGTAGCGCTCTTTGTCCATCTTGTTCATTGGCGTATTGAGATTTATTGAAAAAACCAACTTCTGTTTGAGTACAAACACTTTGTAGTGATACTTGTTTAATATTGGAACGTCGTGCGCATTGAGAAATAGAAATTATAGAACCAGCTGACACACCAAAGAAAGCAGTTGCTAATAAGAAAAATTTTATTAGTTTTTTATTTTTAAATAACATATAAAATATTATAATGTCTTACCATTACGACGTCTCATAATTAATGCATTTGATGGACGATTGTGTTTTCTAGTTTTAACACCCATCAATCTTTTTCCTCAAGGAGAACGAGGAGCATCACGACCAACACCTTGACGACCTTCACCACCACCGTGAGGGTGATCAATTGGGTTCATGGCACTTCCACGAACTGTTGGTTTAATTCCTAAATGTCTGCTCTTTCCAGCTTTACCTAAATTAATAATGTTATGATCTTCATTAGAAACTAAACCAATAGTTGCTAAAGAATCATTTGGTGTTTTTCTAGTTTCGCCACTTGCTAATTTTAAAACTGTAAATTTACCAGTTTCATCTTTACCCAATACTTGAACACTTGTACCAGCACCACGAGCTAAAATTCCACCATTTCCAGGAATTAATTCAACATTGTGAACAAATGTACCTTCTGGGATATTTCCAACTCTCATACAGTTACCAATTTTAATGTCAGCAACATTAGAATTAATTATTTTATCACCAATTTTGATATCTTTAGGAGCAATAATATAAGATTTTGCACCATTAGCATAAACTATTAAACAAACAAATGATGTTCTATTCGGATCGTATTCGATTGTTTTAACAGTTGCTGGAATATCAAAAACATTACGTTTAAAGTCTATATTACGATATTTTCTTTTGTTTCCACCAGCTTGTTGTCTAACAGTTATCTTTCCTTGGTTGTTTCTTCCACAATGGTTGTGAATATTTTTAACAAGACTTTTTTCTGGTCTTGATTGTGTTAAATGTTTCTTATAATCAACAAGAACGATTGAACGTTTTCCATTACTACGTGGTTTAATAGTTTTAATTGACATTTTATTTAATTATATTATATGTATCTATAATATAGATAATAGAATGTCTAACAACGGCAACAAATTTTTTATAACAACAGCTATCCACTATTCATCTGGGCTTCCTCATATTGGTCATGCTTATGAAACTGCATTAGCAGATACTATAGCTCGTTATAAACGTTTGATAGGGTTCGATGTATTTTTCTTAACTGGTCTTGATGAACATGGCCAAAAAATTGAAGAAATTGCTCAAAAAAATAATATGACTCCAATCAACTGATGTGATCATATTTACACAAAATTTAAAGAATTATGAGATCGATTGTATATCTCAAATGATTTTTTCATTAGAACAACTGCTGATTTCCATGTTAAAGCAGTACAAAAAATTTTCTCAGAAATGTTAAATAACAATGATATATATTTAGGTGAATGAAAAGGACTATATTGTATTGGATGTGAAGAATCTTACAACGAGGATGAAGCAATTAAAAAAGAAGATGGTTTATATTGTCGTGTCGGCCACAAATTAATTAAACGTGAAGAGCCATCATATTTTTTTAAAATGTCTAAGTACACAGAGTGAATTAATGAATATTTCAATGAACATTCTGATTTAATTATTCCTAAATATCGTATGACAGAAATGAGAAACAATTTTATTGATAAGAATCTTGACGATCTATCAGTTAGTCGTGTTGGTTTCGATTGAGGAATTCCTATTTTAGAAAACCCTGACCACGTTATTTATGTTTGATTAGATGCTTTATTTAATTATGTTACAGCGTTAGGGTTCAAACAAGAAGATGATTCTAATTACCAAAAATATTGAAATGATAAAAATTCACAAGTTGTTCACATTGTTGGAAAAGACATTGCTAGGTTTCACACTATATACTGACCAATAATGTTGCATTCATTAAATATGAGAATACCTGATCATGTTATTGGTCATGGATGAATTCTTTCAGAAGATGGCAGAAAAATGTCTAAATCATTTGGTAATGTAATTGATCCTCATTATTTACTTGACAAATACGATCATGATGTTGTTCGTTATTATTTCTTTAAAGAATTTATTATTGAAACTGATAATAATTTTAATGAAAATAAACTAATTGAACTATACAACTCCGACTTAGCTAATATATTTGGGAACATTGTTAGTCGTTTAATTGGTATGTTGCATTTATATACAAACGGTGTAGTTCCATCAAAAGGTAATAGTTCTGTTTTATCTGAAGCAAAACAACAACTTTTGGATAGTGTTGAAAAAAATGTTAATATCTTTAATATTAAGCAAGTGCTAACTGACATAACTTCTTATGGAAAAAAAATAGATCTTTATATTGAACAAAATAAACCATGAGAATTAAATAAAAATAATAAAGTTGATGAATTAAATGATGTATTATTTAACATTGCAGATGCTGTTAGGACATTTTGTGTGTTATTGCAACCAGTTTTAATAATTGGTACAAAAAAAATTGCACAACAAATGAATTTTACAGATGAAATGTTAAAATATGAAAATATTAATGATTTATCTTTAATTTCAGGACTTAAAGTAGGTACTAGTGTTCCAATATATGAACGAATCAAAAGATAAAAACTATATTTTTATTTTTTCTGGTCCTAGTGGTGTTGGCAAAGATACTGTTGCAAATGAATTAAGAAAAAATAAATCTTTAAAACTTGAATTAGTTATTTCTGCAACAACTCGAAAACCTAGACCAAAAGAAATCGATGGAGTTAATTATTATTTTAAAACAGTTGATGAATTCAAAGAAATGATAAAAAATAATGAATTCATAGAATATGTAGATTACAATGGGAAATTTTATGGTACACCGAAATCTGAATTCAAAAGAATTATTGATTTGAAAAAAAATGTTCTTTTAATTATTGATGTAGTTGGAAAGGAAAAGATAGTTAGAGAATATGACAATGAGTATAACATTGTTAGTTTTTTCTTAATGCCACCAAGTTTGGACGAATTAAAGAAACGTTTATTAAACCGTTCTACTAATACCAATGATGATATATTAAATAGAATTAAAATTGGAAAAGAAGAAATTAAAAAAAGCCATAAATACGATCATATCATAACATTACATAGTTTAGAAAAAGAAGTACAAGAAATTTCTTCTTACATTAAGAAAATCATTAATTAATTTTTATTTTCTTATTATTGTAAGAATTTATTAAATTAAATATCCAGAATGTCGAAAAATAAAATATTGCTTCTGTTGATTTAAGCATTTTATTTATTTTAATTTCTATATTATGTTCATATATTGTGTTAATTACTAAAAATAATGAGTTAGCTAATAAGTCATGTAATGGAGCTAAAAAAACTAAATAAAATGTAAAAATATATCATATGAATAAAACAATAAATATGTAATTGAATCCAATTGAAAAAACTATGCTGTTAAAACTTATGACTCCTTCCATTTTCGCCAGAAATGGTATCGATATAAAAATACAACCAAGGTTTATAAAAATCATTTCCAACAGTGGATTAATTTTGTTTTCATAAATTCAAATAACATAAAATGTGCATAGATAACTTAAACAAAATCCATAATTAAATACACAACTTGGTTCTATGAATATAGTAAATAACCCACTCAGTGCCAAGCGATTGTTTTTATTTTTAATTCATCTTGACATTGTGGATGAAATAATTAAACATAATAATACCCGCAATATCCCACTGCGGAATGATAAAACATAGCTATAAAACCCTATAACAATAAAATTTACAATAATAGAAGCTTTTTTGTTTCTAACAACTTTATTTATTAATAGTTTAAGAAATGAAATTTGCAATCCACCAATGCTTGTTAGATAAACAATTGATAAATGTTTTGTTTCATTATAAATAATTCACGATTCGTGATTTGATTTCATTCCAAAACAAATAAGTAAAATTATCGCACTAGTGTTATCCTTATAGTTGTCATTAACAAAATTAACAAGTTTATTAACTATAAAATCATTAGGTATATGTTCAAAAATACAATAATCTTTTATGATAAGATATACAAATATTGGAATAATTGAAAATAAACCATAAAATAGTAAAATTAAAATTTTTATTTTTTTGTTTATTGCTAATACTATTGGAATAGTTAGACACAAAACAAAAATTCAATTATAAAAAATACTATACAAAAGCACCACACAAGTGATTAGTATTAAAACATAATCTATATAGGTTTTTTGCTTAGCAAACATCCATATATAATTAACTTTCTTTTAGAAAAAAATGTAAGAAACACTCGGAAAAGTGTTACGTTATTTTATACTATTTTGAATCGCTTTTTGATCTTCTTCAACACCTTTGATTGCTGCATTAACCGCTTCACTTACCATTTCTTCTAGTGTCTTTTTATCGTCAGGATCAATTAAGACTTTGTCAATATTAATACTTTGGATAGTGAAGTCACCACCAATAATTACTACAACAGCACCATTTTTATAACTGTATTCAAAAGCTTTTGCTTTGAACTCATCCATTTTTCTTTGTAGCTCTTTTTGCATGCGTTGAGCTTCAGCCATCATGCTTTGCATATTCATAATTAATTAGGTAATTGAATTTTTATACTAGGTCCCATTGTTGAAGAAACATAAATTTTTTGGAAATAGTCACCTTTAACTGTTGAAGGACGTTTAGATTTGATGAAATCAATAAAGAATTTAATGTTTTCAATAATTTGGTCAACATTAGAATCACCTTTAGCGATAGCCATGTGGATATTACCATATGTATCAGTACGGTAATTGTATTTACCTTTTTTAAATTCTTTTGCAATTACTAATGGATTAGGAGTTACTGTTCCGAGTTTAGGGTTTGGCATTAATCCTTTAGGACCCAATATCTTTCCTAATTTAGATAATTCTGGCATGAATTTTGGGGTGGCAATAATTAAATCGAAGTCAATTCAACCTTCTTTAATTTTTGTTATTTGTTCGTTTCCTCCAAAGAAATCAATTCCTTCTTCTTTAGCAGCAGCAGCTGATAAATTATCATCAAGAATTAATATTCTAGTTTTTTTTCCAAAATAATGTGGAAGTGTAATGTTTCCTCTTAATTGTTGTTCGGCTTTTGTAGTATCTAAGTTTAATTTAATTACTAAGTTAACTGATGGGTTAAATTTTGTATTAGATGTTTCTTTAACAAGAGAACAAGCTTCTTCAACGGTATAAACTTTATTAGCGTCAACTAATTGTTTGTTCTTAATATATCTTTTACTTCTTTTAATCATTATTTATTAGCTCCTTTGTTTTTTTTAGGTGTTAAATCTAAATCTTTAATAGTAACTCCCATTTGTTTAGCTGTTCCACCAATCATTCTTAAAGCCATTTCTTCATCATAGGCATTCATGTCTGGCATTTTCTTTTTTGCAATTTCTAAAGCTTGTTCTCTTGTGATAGTTGCAACATGATCAGTTAATTGGTTTTTACCAGCTGTTTGAATCTTAGCGACTTTTTTAATCATTACAGAAGCTGGTTCTGTCTCTTTAATAGTAAATGTAAAAGATTTATCGCTATAAGCCCATATTGTTGTTCTAACGACTTCACCAGCTCTTTGTTTAGTTTGATCATTAAATTGTTTAGTGAACTCTGCCATATTAATACCAATAGAGGCTAAAGCAGGACCTGGTCTTGCTTGTGCACCAATCAATTGTATTTTTGCTATTCTTTTTAATTCTTTAACTGCCATAAGTTATTCCACTCAAGCGTAGTGATAACGAATACAAATATGTATTCTCCTACTTGCTATACTTTTATTATATAAAAATATGTTATTAAGGATTAAAACGGAATATTTTATTTAAAAATGTTTCAAATTTAACATCTAATTGTTTTGCTGAGATTAATCAGAAACATAATCCAGTAATTGTATAAGTCATGATAACATCAGCAAGATTATGTTGATGTAATCCTAATGTTGCATATGTGATTAACACGCCTAATGTAATTAAAACAATACGGAAATATCATTTAATTCCTTTAGCTATTCCAAAGAATACAAATAATGATGCTCAATAGTTGTGATAGCTAGGACTTGCCCCTCAAATATTTAATGGAGAATTAGATAAAGTGTACATTTCTTTATAAAATAAATCTCCAGGTTTAAGCAAATTGTAATGTCCATTATTTGCTTTCAAGATTCCACCTCATAAAATTCCAGTAGCTGGGTCGCTATATGCACCAGTAGAATAATCGTGTCCAAGTCCATCAACTGTATTACATTTCATAAATTCGGCAGGTGAACAAGTTGTAGGCATTATTACATAAATAAATGTTCCAATTACATATGCAAACAAGGAATTAACACAATATCTATAATAATGGATTTTCCCACACATTAAATAAACACATGTTGGAATTACAAAAAACCATGCATATGGTCATAACATGTAATAAGGCAATATTCAAGTTTGCCACACCATAATTCTATCAAATGGTAATTGTAAATTAAGTGTATAACTTTTATCAATACTATCAAATAATTGTCCAGCTCAAATTGCAGCATAAAAATATGAAAATGTTTCAATTCCATATATCAATGTTGCAACAGCAAACATTGAGAGTAGTAATTTATAATTAAATTTTTTATTAACTTTCCATTGAAATCTATTTTGATTAATTTTGGTTTTCATTAATTTTTTAATTATATAGAAGAAGTTTTTTTATTTTCGCTTTGTACTTTCTTTTGATCATCATCAAGTTTTTTAAATGTTCCAATAATTGATGCTGGATTAATAGATAGATTACTTGGTTTAATTTTGCCATTAGATTTTACGTACCTAAAATTTGCATGGTACAAATAAAAATTTCTAATTTGTTCTGTGCTAATTTCAGGCATTCTAAAGGCTAATCTATCAAATGCTTCCCAAACCAAAACTCAAGCAGCAATAACTATTATCTCTCATATTGAGTCAGGAATTTGTGGTATGACGAACTCGATTACAGCGAGCACACCTATCAATAGTGCACCAAAAAGTAAACACATTAAAGCAATTAAAGTATTTTGTCTTCTTTCTTTTTCGTTAAGAATGCTTGTTAATAAATATTTATGTTTAAATGCTAAAGCAAATTTTGATTTTTCAATTGATAGATCAGATGTTTTTTTATCATTTTCAACATTAATTACAAATTCAAAACGACTTTTAATTGGCAAGCTGAAAACTATGTTTTCTACATTGCTACAAAATTCTTGACTCGCGACAGGGTTGCCTTCTAAAGAATAATCTGTATACATAGATTGCAAAGACGGAGTAGAAATATGAACAACATATTCACCATTTTTATTTTTTGTGAATTTGTCACTATAAATTTTTTGCGATCTTTTTTTTACCCTTGCTAATACCTTTAGAAAATTAAACATTGTTATTTATTTTTGCGCTTTTTAAGATAAAGGGAATATTCTAAAGCACCAGAAATTGCTTTTATAGGAACTAAGTTAGTTGTATCATTTCCTCAAGGAATAATTATGTCCGAACTATATTTTGTTGGTTCAACATATTTTTGATGCATCTTAATAACATTAGTACGTCAATTTTTAATTGTTTCATTAATATTAGTACCACGATGCGCTTGATCTCTAAGTATTCGACGTATTAATCTTTCATCATCAGGAACATCGATATATATTTTAATATCAGCTAAATTTTTTATGTCTTCGTTATATAAAGATAAGATTCCTTCTAAAATAATAACATCAGCTTTTTTTACTTTTTTAGTTTTATTAGCAGTTTTTGTTTTAAAATCATAGATTGGCATATCATAGTCTGTATGATTTTCTACAAGAAATTTAATAGCTTCACGTGCAGAAAATCAATCAATTGCTTCTGGACTATCATAGTTTGTAGTTTTAATTACATCTTTAGGCAAATAAAAATTATCAAAAGAAATTACAGCACTACTATATCCCTTTGGGATGTTTTGTTTAATCAATTCTGCAACAGTTGTTTTCCCACTTCCACTTCCACCTGAGATGATTACAAATATTGGTCTAGTTTTTTTTGTCATGGAAATGGAAATGTATATCGCCAATATTATATAAGGTACATAAGCATATAATAACTTATACGTGTTATTTAATGAATTAAAACTAAATGAGCAATTGCTCGCAGGAATCAAAAGTGTTGGATATGATAATTTAACTCCAATTCAAGAATCTATTATTGAAAAGATTTTAAATCATGAGGATGTTTTTGCACAAGCACCCACTGGTACTGGAAAGACCGCTGCTTTTGCAATTCCATTATTAAATAATGTTATCACTACTAATACACATGCTTTTGTTTTATGTCCAACGCGTGAGTTAGTTAACCAAATTGCAAATGAATTTGTTAAGCTTGGAAAATATATAAAAGACTTACGAGTAGTTGAAATCCTTGGTTCAGTGCCATATGGAAAGCAAATTAGTGAACTTAAACGTAATCCTCAAATTATTGTAGCTACCCCTGGAAGATTTTTAGATCATATCAAAAAAAATAATGTTAATCTTTCTCATATTAATACTGTTGTATTAGATGAAGTTGATGAGATGTTTAATATGGGTTTTAAACGTGATGTATCTACAATTATTTCAAGTGTTAAGCATCCTCACCAAACTGTTTTATTATCCGCAACAATTTCAAATGATGCTCAACAAGCTTCTAAAAACTTTCAACACAATCCTTTCTTTTTTAAAAATGCTGGTGATGAAAAGAAAACAAATATTTCTATTGAACAGTTCTATGTATTGGTAAACCAAACAAAAAAGATTGATGCAATTGAGCAAATAATAAAGAAAAATCACTATAAACTAACAATTATTTTTACCAACACTAAACACACAGCTAAATGATTAAAAACTAAATTAAATGAACGTGATATTAAAACTGATGCTATCCATAGTTTGTTAAAACAAAATGCTAGAAAACGTGTAATGGATAATTTTAGAAATGGTGATTATGAAGTTTTGATTGGAACAGATATTATTGCTCGTGGTATTGATGTTAAAAATATTGATGCTGTTATAAATTATGAAATTCCTCAAAGTTCTGAATCTTACGTACACCGTATCGGAAGAACCGGACGTTGAGGAACTAATGGAAAATCATATTTACTTATTACTAAAAACGAAACAAGAAAAATTGCTGAATTATCAAAACTTACTCAAAGTAAAATTAATGAATTAAAATTAGATGGAATTGATTATGATGAATCAATCAAAAACACTGATACTAAACAAGGTTTTTCTCCACGACAAATCGATGAGAATAATGTTAGACTTTTTATGAACATTGGTACAATGGATGGTTTTGACCGTGAATCTCTTACTAAATACATTAATGATCATTCAGACTTAACTAGTAGTGATATTATTGATATTTATCTAAAAGATACATTTGGTTTTATTACTATTAAAAAAGATAAGGAATCTTCTTTAAGAACAATAACTAATATCAATGGCAGAGATGCAAAATTTGACGCTTCAAATAATGAACGTCCAAGAAAACCTAGTGGTTTTAGAGGCAATAATAGATTCAACCGTAATTCTTCAGGGCGTAATCGTTTTAGTAATAATAGAAATAAATTTGGTTCGTCTCGATCATTTAAAAAATAATGAAATCTTTTTTTGCTCCAACAATTAAACTTGTTAACAATGTAGAGATTCCATCAGTTGGGTATGGCACATATAAAGAAGATGCTAACCAAGAAACCGTTAATGCCATTGCTAATTCAATTAAATCAGGTTATAGACACATAGATACAGCTAGCAGATATGGAAATGAATGATGTGTTGCTCAAGCTATTAAAAAAAGTAAAGTTAAACGTGAAGATCTTTTTATTACAACAAAACTATGGAACGATAACCAAGGTTATAAATCAACTATTAATGCATTTAACAAATCATTAAAAGAACTTGAATTAAAATATTTAGATCTATATTTGATTCATTGACCTGTTACAAAGAACAAAGAAAAACAATGGAAACAAATGAATATTCAAACTTGAAAAGCTTTTGAATATTTATATAAAAATAAAAAAATAAAAGCAATTGGTGTTTCTAATTTTGAAATTCGCCATTTGAAAAATTTAATTAAGAATTGTGAAATTAAACCTATGGTTAACCAAATTGAAATGCATCCTGGTCTTGCAAACAAAAGATTATTACGTTTTTGCAAAAAACATAATATTGCAGTTGAAGCATATTCTCCTCTTGCTAGAGGAATGATTCAAAATGATAAAATACTTTTATCAATTGCAAACTCACACAACAAGACTCCTGCACAAATATCAGTAAGATGATGTTTACAAAAAGGATTGATTCCATTACCTAAATCGACTCACCTTGATAGAATCAAGAATAACATTGATGTTTTTAATTTCAGTCTTTCTTCTAATGAAATTAAAACGATTGATAAAAAAGTAAAAATTAAAAGAATTCTTCCTTCACCAAATAAAGGAAAATAGTTAACTACTTAGTAGTACCAGGAACTTTCCAATCAATTTTAAGTTCTGGAAAACGTTTGTGAACTATGAATAACATACGTCTAACTGTATCAACACGTTTAATCATTGAGTTGTTAATAACTTTAGAATTTGGATTTGGACGCAAAGGAGCAAGTTTACGATTAATATCCATTGAATCACGTTTTTTAATTTGTTTATAGATGTTATCTAAAGTTGCATCATGAATACCATAACGTTTAACATATTGACGTAGACGTCTATTTGCACGAGCAAAGATTGTTGATTTTAGAAAAAAATCTACATCAGGATTTGGAACAATTTCTGTTAATCCACGTCCTTCTAAAACTATAGATTTGTTTTTAACATAAGGAAGGATAATGTTTGTATTAATTCAATCACGATATCAAGATTTTTGTGCAAGACTTGCTGCTTTAAGAGCAAGCTCTTCATATCCTAAATCTTTCGCGATATCTTTATCTTTGTAAAAAATTGATTTTCCATAGTATTCAAATTTGTATCGTTGCATAATTTCGATACATTTATTTTTTACATATTTTTGTATACCTTCTTTTTGTAGTGCTCAAGCATAAGATCGGTAAACATTTCCAGTTGAAAGGAAAGAAAAACCTAATGATTTAGCTACTTCTAAAGCAGCAGAACTTTTACCAGAACTACCGGGACCGTTAACTACAATCACATAGTTTTTTTTCATAAAATTATTATATGTTTTATTTTTTTCAGGAGCCGGGAAGTTTATGTTCCTCAGGTGCCGGGAAGTTTATGGACTCTTTTAAAAAGTTCTAACATACTAGCCGCAGATAAGGTTCCTTGCACTTTAATCTTTCCGCTTGCAGCGACATTTTGAAATATATAACTATATCCATCTGACGTAGTAGGTCAATTCGGATAACTTTGAAATGAACTCATTGTTATAGAATTTAAGGATGAGCAATTTTGAAATGCATAAGTGCCTACATTGTTGCCAACATTCGAACATAATGTGATGCTTGATAACTTGCTACAACTATAAAATGCATGCTCTCCAATCTTTTGTAATCATAATAGTTTTTCTCATTCTAACGTTCCCAAGCTTGAGCAATTTGCAAAGCAATAGCTACCAATTTCTTTCAAATTAGTAATACTAGTATTAAAAATTATTGATGTAATTTTACTGCATGCATAAAATGATGATTCTCCAATATACACAACAGATGTAGGAATCGATAAAGTCCCTTGAAACGAGTTGGTATCATAGTAAAAAGCTTGGTCAGCAATTATTTTTGTTCCAGGTTGTATAGTAACATTGTTTGACAAATCCGTACCAGTTGATAGTATATTTCTATATGATCCCAAACAATAGTATGAATTTGTATTTGTATTTCTAATATAGTAGCAAAAATACGAGTCTTTAGAAATTTTTTTATCAATTCCTCATGAAGTTGCAAGTAACCCAACACAATTAAAAAAAAGCATTTTGTTTAATGCTTGTAAGTCCTGTGCCTATAGTCAAGTTGCCATCAAAACCACATGAATAAAATGCATTGTATTCAATTGATGTAACATTATCAGGAATATTTAAATCACCAACAATGCTTGTGCAATTTGCAAAAAGATTTTGACTAATTTTTGTAATTCCTGTACCAATTGTAAGTCCTGTTAATCTCCCACAATTTTTAAATGCACGGTCTCCAAGTTGCGTAACACTATTTGGGATATTTAGTTCACCTGTTATAAGATTACAATTTTCAAAAGCAGAGGTTCCGATTGATGTTACAGTGTTTGGAATATTTAAGACATCAGCTATGCTATTACAGCTTTCAAAAGCACAAGAACCAATTGACGTAACGTTGTTACCAATTGATGATAGTCCGGTTAAATTACGGCAACTTTGAAATGCATAACTTTCAATTGTTGTAATTGTATTAGGAATATTTAATGAGCCAGTTAACCCAATGCAATTCTTAAAAGCATTTGATGATATTTTTGTTAGTGGAACTCATATACCAGCACCTGATGATCATATGCTTGAAGGAATTGATAAATTACTTGCTACATAAGATTGACTTGATGTGATATAGCAACTTGTTGGGTTGGTTGAATTATTAAACTCTACTGTAACCGATCCAGATATCATACCATACCAATTAGAACCATTAGCAGTTCCATGTAGTGCAGCATCACTTGATGCATAAATATATCCAACATTGCTTGCAAGATATACATCATTATTATGAACATCAACAATAGTTGCATCAACTTTAAAAGAGAAAGATGAACCAAAAGATGGTAATGAAGACATGTTGTAATAACCAGGATCAAATTTTATGCTTGTGTTGTTGGTTATATTAATGCTTGAATGCATTAACCCTTCACTATATTCTGAGATTGTACAACTAATGTTGTAATCAGAAGGAGTGATTGGTTCATTGTTTAATAAAACATCAATATTGTTTGTAATAAGAGAAGCAGAATTTTGAATTATGATATCACAATTTCCTAAAGAAAATTCTTTTTGTTTGCCTTGATTATTTCCTCCATCACATTGATTTAATAATAAAAAAGGCATAAGACAAATAGGCAATGACAACATTACCAAAAGGCTCGACTTGCACCTCATATATGCATAATTATATCTGTATAAATTATTAAGATTTCTAAAACAAAAAGTTTAGTCTAATAAATATAATATCCAAATGATTAATAAGGAAAAATTAATTGAAACATTAATTGCTGATTTAGATAAAACTAATAATGAGACTCAAATAATTGAGGTAAGAAATAGTTTTTTAAACAAGCAAATCTCTCCTTTATACAAATCTCTTGTTTCATTATCAAACGAAGAAAAATCAAAAGCTGGTCAAATCATTAACGAACTTAAAAATGATGTTATTGAAATAACTAACTCATATCTTAAAAAAATGAAAGATGAAGCAGATTCAAAACAACATGTTGTTAATTACGATATTTTAATTGATACAAGTGATTTATCACGTGGCGCTTTAAATCCAATTACTTTAATTTTTAAAGATATATTGTCGTATTTTCAAAGTCTAAATTTTACTATCCAAAGTGGTGAAGAAATTATGGATACAAAGTATAACTTTGATAATTTAAACATTCCAAAAACTCACCCTACTCGTGAAACTAGTGAAACTTTTTATACAAAAGATAAAAGTCTTCGTACTCAAAATACTGCTAGTTCTGCAAAATTTATTGATAACAATAGTGATGAAGAAATAAGAATTGCAAATTTTGGATATGTTTATCGTAATGATGAAGATGATCAAACTCATAGTCACCAATTTAATCAAATTGATTTCATTTGAGTTAAAAAAGGTTTGAATGTTAAAAATTTAAAATGGGTAATTGATGGTTTTATTAAAAAGATTTTTGGTAATAATACTAAATCCCGATATCGTTTAAGTAATTTCCCTTTTACTGAACCATCTTTTGAAGTTGATGCTTCTTGTCCTTTTTGTAATGGACATGGTTGCAATAAATGCAAGCAATCTGGGTGAATTGAATTGTTAGGTGCTGGAATTATGCGTGAAGAAGTTTTGAATGCAGCAAATATTAAAGGAAAGAATGCTATAGCATGCGGCCTTGGTGTTGAAAGAATTGCAATGATTAAATATGGAATCAATGATGTTAGGGATTTCTATACTAATGATTTTAGATTTTTAAAACAATTTGTTAATGAAAATATCAAATAGTTCATATACAAAATTAATGTATATTGCTAATGCAATTATTAATGCAACAATGATTGTTGGAGCAATAATTTCTTTTGTATTTATAAACTCAACAAATGTTATTATTAATATTTTTGCACTGTTAGCGACTTATTTTTTTTGCAACATAAATATATATTTACAAAATAAACTTTCAACTGTTATTTTAAGTTTTAAAAATAGTTCGATAATTACAAAAGTTACGACTTCATCATTTTTTGGTGTTTCAAAATATACAATCACTTTAATCCCTTTTATTGTTTTGATTGTTTTATATGCAAATAAAATTCCTTATGTTGATATTACATCAATTATTTTTAATGTATTTGATTTAATTTTGTTTAATCTAAGCGTAGTTTTTGTTGCCTTGTTATGTAAAAAAAATAAAAATTAATGGCGCGCTAGGTAGGAGTCGAACCCACAACCTCTTGGTTCGTAGCCAAGTGCTCTATCCATTGAGCTACTAGCGCATGGAGGTACTGACTGGATTTGAACCAGCGAATACGAAGGTTGCAGCTTCGGACCTTACCACTTGGCTACAGTACCACTATGATTAATTATATTATTTACTTAGATAATAATTTCTTACTATTTTTAATAGTATTTTGTGTCATTCTTTTAGCGCAATCCAAGCAATAACGAATGTGGAAATTGAATCCTAAATATGAAATATTTGTTTTTTCATAAGCGTTACGAACAATACGTTCAATAATTTCAGCACTTGGGTAATCATCAAACTCAATATATGAAATATGACCAGCATTACATAGTTTATGATAAGGAGCTTCGATTTCTATTTTTTTAGCGTATGAAATTGGGAAATCAACAGGAACATGGAATGAGTTAGTATAAAACTTCTTTGAAGTTACTCAATCAATATCACCTAAATATTTTTCATCAAGTTTTGTAAATTTATCACTTAGTCCTTCAGCTGGCGTTGCATAGCAAGAGAAGTTTAGTTTATATTTGTTTTTAAAATCATCAAGGCGACTTCTCAAATGAGAAACAATTTTAATTCCTAATTTTTGTGAAGTAGCACTTTCACCATGATGTTTTCCTGTCAAAACTTTTAATGTTTCAGCAAGCCCAATAAAACCAATACCAAATGAACCTTGTTTTAAAATTGGCTCAATTGAATCATTAAGATCTAATTTTTCAGATCCTTTCATAATTTTTTGTCCCGCAACAAAAGGTAAGTCTTTGACTTTTAGTTGTTTAACAACACTATAACGGTGCATTAGTTGTTCACGACATTCTTCTATTTTTTCATCAAATAATTTAAAGAATGTTTTTATGTTTCCTTTTGAATTGATTGCAATTCTGACTAAATTTAATGTAACAGGAAATATATTTCCTCTACCATCTGTACCAGGTTTACCATTGACGTTTGACAAAATATAAGTACGGCAACCCATAGTTGCGGGATAAACTCCTTTGTCAAAATATTCTTTATTAAAGTCAGCGTCCATGTTCATGAATGTAGGGTTCATTCTTTGACTAGCTACATATGTAGCAATTTTAAATAGGTAATAATATTTATCTTTTGGATCACGGTTGTGTCCTTTTTTAATACGGAAGATAATGTTTGGGAATATTGGTTGTTCTCCATTTCCCATACCTTTCATATATTCTTCTAATAATGCTTGACACACCATCGCAGCTTCTGGTGTATCGCAAATACCTACATTAATAGAAGAAAAAGGAACTTGTGCACCAGCACGACTGTGCATAGTGTTTAAGTTATAAATAACTTTTTGCATTGATTGTTTAACTCTTTTAATTAATATTCTTTCAGCAATTTCATTGATCTCATTTTTAGGAACATTATGGTTTTCAAGATCTTTTTTAATTTCAATTCTTGTTAAACGAACAAATGGTGCCATGTCATTATCAAAATTAGGATGTGCTTGCCCTCCGAACATATCATTTTGTGATGATTGCATTAAAATGCAACTCAAGTCAGCAGCAGTTTCAATTCTTTTAGCAGGATTAATCATACCATACCCTGTATTGAATCCTTCAGATAATAATTTATAAGTTGGAAGATGCAAACAATTAACAGTTAAATTGTATGAATCAAGATCATGAATATAGTAGTCACCGTTTTCATGAGCCTTAGCCATTTTTTGTGGCAATAATTTTCCCAGAACAAATCATTTATTTGCTTCTGACGCTATACGTAGTAACTTAGCAGAGAAATT
Organism: Mycoplasmataceae bacterium; assembly: GCA_031282505.1. GTDB lineage: Bacteria > Bacillota_I > Bacilli_A > Mycoplasmatales > Mycoplasmoidaceae > Malacoplasma_A. The sequence goes on from JAITDP010000007.1 coordinate 47,745, forward strand.
GTTACCAACATTTGCATTATCTCTGTCAGTCTCGATGCCAATTTTTTCAATTGTTTTAACAACAGTTAATTTTGTTTCTCTTACACGAGTTCTTTCTTTTCTATATTCATCATATTGTTTTGCAAGCAAAGCAAATTTATGTTTTTTTAATGTATTAACTACACAATCTTGAATAGTTTCAACATCCACAATTCCATCAACATAGTTGGATTCTAAATATTTAACAACATCATTGGTTACTTTTTTTATTTCGTTATAAGTAATTTTAGCTCCATGATGTTCAGCAGCTGACAAAATTGCATCAACTATTTTTAAAGGTTCAAATTTTTTACTTCGACCATCTCTCTTAATAACTTTCATGTTATTAATATTATAATCTTAAACTTTTTTTCTCAAAAATCTATAATAAATAACGTGAAATGTAAAACTAAACTTTTGGCATTATTGTCATCTCCTATCTTACTTGGGGGGGGCTTAAGTCCTCTTTTATTTTTAAATCAATGTGGTAATTCACCAGATGATGACAATAGCCCATCTAATTATGTTGGGGACGATACAGGCAGTGATTGAAAGGGACATACTGACGACACTGTTCTTACAATTTCAATAGATAATGACCATGCATCTATAACTAGCGCCTCCTCATATGTAGCTGAAAACCTGATAATTCCTGATTGAATTAAATCCAATGGCAGGGTTTTTCCGTTGACAAATATAATTGAAGGCGCCTTTTACAATTGTCAACATTTAACTGGAGAACTCATTATTGGTAATAAAGTAACAACTATAGGCCATTCTGCTTTTTGTAACTGCAGTTTAGACGGTGTTATTATGGGCAATAATGTTTTTAACATATTATCTTCTGTATTTTATGGTTGTGAAAATCTTATAACTTCTTCACCTTCAAATCAGTATGTTAATAACAAAATATCATGTTCTAATGATGATATATATTATCTTAGGAATGATGATAAATATTACTGTTTTGGATCATATGGAAATGTTTGTGATTCAGGTGATGAACCTAGTGGACAATTAACCCTGCTTTCTGGAACCAAGGTCATTTGTGGATGTTCATTTTATAGTTGTGAAAATTTAACTGGTGTTTTGAATATTCCAAGCAGTGTTATTGGTATTGCAAGTAGGGCTTTTGATACTTGTACAACTCTAAGTGGGGCGTTGAATATTCCTAATGGTGTGAAGTATATTGGTATGTATTGTTTTAATTTATGTTCTGGATTTAATGGCAATTTGACTATTCCAAGTAGTGTGACGAATATTGATGATGGTGCATTTAATGGGTGTTATGGTTTGACTGGTGATTTGAATATTCCAAGTAGTGTGACAAATATTGGGAATAGTACATTTGATGGGTGTTGTAGTTTGACTGGTGATTTGACTATTCCTAATAGTGTGACCAATATAGGAGAAGGTGCATTTAGAAATTGTGTTGGATTTATTTCTACTGCTTCATATGCTGACAAAAAAATATCATGTAGTACTGATAATGTATATTACATTATGAATGGCAATAAATATTATTGTTTGGGAGATTGTAAAAATGTTCTTCCCGATGGCCAAGCTATACCAGCAAATACAGAATTAACATTGCGTTCTGGAACTATTCTTATTGGAAAAGCTGCTTTTAGTAGTTGCAGTGAATTAGTTGGAAATTTAAACATTCCAGATACGATTGTAGACATTCCATATTATGCATTTTATAGTTGCCAAAATTTAACTGGTACTTTAACTATTCCTAATACTGTGACAAGTATTGGGAATGATGCTTTTTGTGCATGTAAAAAACTAACTGGAAGTTTAACTATCCATAACAGTGTTGTTGAAATAGGAGATAATTCGTTCAAACAATGTGGATTCACAGGAAATTTGTCTATTGGGAATAATGTTAAAAGTATTGGGGAGCATGCGTTTGAGGAGTGTTTTAATTTTATTGGTGATTTGAATATTCCAAGTAGTGTTGTTGAAATAGGAGATAATTCGTTCACACGATGTGGATTCACAGGAAATTTGTCTATTGGGAATAATGTTAAAAGTATTGGGTGGCATGCATTTGCGGAGTGTTCTAATTTTATTGGTGATTTGAATATTCCAAGTAGTGTTGTTGAAATAGGAGATAATTCGTTCAAACAATGTGGATTCACAGGAAATTTGTCTATTGGGAATAATGTTAAAAGTATTGGGGAGCATGCGTTTGAGGAGTGTTCTAATTTTATTGGTGATTTGAATATTCCAAGTAGTGTGACGAATATTGATGGTGGTGCATTTTATAATTGTAGTGGATTTATTTCTGCTACTGCATATGCAGACAAAAAAATATCATGTAGTAGTGATAATGTATATTACATTAAAAATGATGAAAATTATTACTGTTTGGGATCAGTTGAAAATGTTTATGAATCAAGTGACAAACCTAGTGGACAATTAACACTGCTTCCTGAAACCAAGGTCATTTGTGGGGATTCATTTTATAATTGTAGTGATTTGACTGGTGATTTGACTATTCCAAGTAGTGTGACGAATATTGGAGAAAATGCATTTAGTGAGTGTGTTGGCATAGCTACAGTTAATATTAGTGGCAGTCTTGAAGATATTTATCCTTATGCTTTTTATTCTTGTAGTAACCTTTCTCATATAACTTTAACAAATTTTTCTGGGCGACCAAGTTGAAACTGTAATGAAGAATGAACGGTTTTTTCAGATGTTAGTGCTTCAGGAACTATAAGCGTTAGCGGTGGCTGAGATGCTAGTGATGCATTAAATTTTTTTATAAATAATTTAGGTTTGCCAAGTTCAGGTTGAAATGCTAATATTTTATAATAATATTACATCATGTTAATTAATAATCGAGATTTAAATAAACTATGTGGTATTTTATTAGCTAAAAGTATTATTGATTTGTATCCTAACGTTCTAATTGGTTCTTTGCAAATTGGCGATGATATAAACAATGAAATTGGTTATACATATTCTTTTGACCTTGATGAAAGATTGAACAATACAACTTTCCAAAAAATTATTAAAGCAATGAAGAAAAACATTGATCGTGCTTACGAAATTAAGTATGAAAAACTTTCTAAATCTGAAGCTTTAAATTTATTTAAGAATAACAAATATAAACTTGAGTTGATTGAAAGTTGTGAACAAAATGAAATTGAAATTATTAAATTTGGAAACGACTATATAGATTTGTGTGAACAGCTTTCTATTACTAAATTATCAGTAATTAAAATTATTGATTTGCTAAATGTTAGTGGTGTTTATTGGAATCACTCTTCAAAAAATAAACAATTGCAGGCAATTACTGGTGTTGCATTTGAAACACAAGAATTATACGATCTTTATAAATCAGAAATTAAAGATAAAGAAGAAAGAGATCACAGATACATAAACAAAAACATGGATTTATTTTTTGTTAGTGATGATATGGCAGGACCAGGACTTCCGTTTTGGTTGCCTAATGGTGCAGCAATAAAATATGTAATTGATGATTTTGTACACAAATTATTAGTTCGTAATGGATACCAATATGTACAAACTCCAGTTTTAGGAAAAAAAGAATTATATGAAACAAGTGGACACTGATTTCACTATCGTGAAAATATGTTTGCACCATGTCAAATAGATAATGACATTGAAGTTTTACGACCAATGACTTGTCCTCACCACTTAGTAGTTTATATGTACAAACCACGTAGTTATAGAGAACTACCATTCCGTGTATTTGAAGATGCTATTTTACACCGTTACGAAAGTTCTGGTTCATTAATTGGAATTGAAAGAGTTAGACAAATGCGTTTAATTGATACTCACATTGTATGTGCTCTTGATCAAATCAAGGATGCAGTTGGTCGTGCATACAAAGTTATTAATGAAGCAGCAGCTGCTTTTGGTTTGCCTCCTCAATGAGTTGACTTATCATTGCACGATTCTAACAACAAAGAAAAATTTTTCGAAGGTGAAGAAACATGAAATTTAGCTGAAAATTTACTTCGTAATTTATTAAATGAAATGGGGATTAAATATAAGGAAGAGATTGGTGAGGCTGCTTTTTATGGACCAAAAATTGATATGCAAATAAAAACTGCTCTTGGTCATGTCATAACTGCTTATACCATTCAATTAGACTTTCTATTGCCTGAAAAATTTAAACTTGAATATATTGACCAAGAAGGTAAGAAACAACGTCCAGTGCTTGTCCACGCATCTGTCATTGGCACTGTTGAACGTTTCATGTCGATACTTTTAGAAAATAACAAAGGTATCTTTCCATTTTGATTAGCTCCAATTCAAGTAGAGATTATTACAATTAACAATGATGCACATGGTTCTAAAGCTAATGAAATGAAAGAAATTCTTTTAGAAAATGAAATTAGAGTTCATGTTGATAATCGCGATGAACGTCTAAGTAAAAAAGTACGTGATGCACAATTAGCACATACGCCATTCTTAATTGTAATTGGAGACAAAGAATCACAATCAAACGATGTTAGTTATCGTAGATATGGTCAAGAAGAAACTATTGTTGCTAATGTTAACGAATTTATTGCATTATTAAAACAAGAAAACACTCCTAAGAAATAATTTACAAATTATTTTTTACTCTAACATATCCTCAATGAATATTTGATTTATTCAAATCTGATAATTCTTGTTCCATACAATTAATAGCTTTGGGAGCATCGTGGTATTGATTTCCAATTTCAATACTATATGTTTGTAAAAGCATTTCCACTCAAGGATAACATAAGTTATCTTCAGTGTCTTGATCAAAGTCAGTGTACTCACTATATAACTCTTCAACTGTTTCTCAAAAATAATCTGCTCCACAATCAATTGCTTGATAACTATAGTCATCTTCTTCACTAACTTTATCATATTGATAACCTCAAATGTATTGATCTATTTTAGCTCATGGTGAAACATATAGAACTCAATCAAAGTTATTCATACTATCGTATATGTAATTTCCATCATCATCTGTTGCCCAAATTTGATTGGGATCATCATATCAATCCAATTGTGTACCATCTTCATCAATATATTTAGGATCGCTGTCGGCTGATCCATCAGTTGTTGCCACATGTGTTTGTTGACTATAGTCTAAGTGGTCAAGTAATGTTTTATATGTGAAGTTATAGATGCTGTGTGTTTTACTATCATCTAAATTTGCTGTTCCATCATCGTTTGTTTTTATTGATTTGTTATTAATAACAACAGTATCAAGAGCGAATAAGTTATCTTCTGGTGATATTACATGATATGGTGCTAAACTATCATCATAATTAGGATTCTCAGGATTTAAATCATCTATGTCAAAAGTGCATGCAAAATTATATCAAGCATCAGACATCATGTTTTCAGATTTTTCTTGTCCGTTCCCTATAGATGCAAGCATTGAGTCACCATTGTATGCATACATACCATTAGATGAGTCTTTAACGTCAACATATGTTGCTATTAACATTCCACCATCTGAATTAAGTAAAGCTTGGTTTGTTCCATAATATGGTGAGAAATAGTCATCATATATGTCTTCATATTCTTTTATACTTCCATCTCCACTTGGATTAACTGCAGGATCACCTGACTTACCATTTTTTTCTCATTGTATTAGTAAACTAATATCAAGATTTGTTCTGAAATCATCAGTAAATAATATTTTGTTATTATTTCTTCCATTAAATCTTGGATCATGGTTTTCACCTTTTCCAGAAATTGATTGAATATAACTTCAATCCAAATCTTCATCTTGATCATTTTCTATTTTTTCGCCTTTATAAGAAAAAACATAGTTTTGTCCAAAATATGGGATGATAAAGTCAAGGATTGAATAATTAGTTAAGTGTTGATCTAAATAAGACTGTGGAAAAATATCATTTTGAAAACAATATTCATTAAGTTCTTGAACAATATCATATGTATCACACATTACATCGATGTTAATTTTATCATCTTCGTTGGTATAAACCATATCTGAGTTTGGATTCCCACTTAAAAGAAATTCTGCGTCATGTCCACATTCAATTGGTTGAAGAATTTTATTTTCATCAAGATATTGTAATTCGTTTGGTGAATCATCTCCATATGCTTCTTGTTGCATTTGTCCAAAAGCTTTTCAATCTATTTGTGAAAGCCATCCTTCTTTAAGATACCTTAAAGCTTCAGCGTTTGAAGGAACAGCAATATCATATGATTGTCTAAATTTTGCACGGATATCACTATCACTTTGGAAATACAAAAAATTTACATCATCTTGATATTTTTTAATTAAATCTGTTGAAAAGTAAGATTCATAATTTGCAAAAACAATTTTATTGTTAGCACTACAACTATTTAAAGAAAATACCGGTATTAGTAAGCAAAGCAACGCAGGAGATACTAATAATAATTTTAAACTTCTTTTAATATCTAAATCCTCCTTTCTTTTTTTGTTTTAATTTTATCTGTATTGATTTTTTGATAGAAAGAATTACAGTAGCTACTAGTGTAATTAAAATTACAATTGCTCCAAAAGTTATAACTCAAGCTTTAATTCCTTTTCTTGTTGAATAGATTGCAGTACCAATTGTTTGAAATGAACCATTAACTAAGTTTGTAATGACAAAGTCATCAAGGCTCATAGAGAAGGCAATTGTGGCTCCGCCAATTATTGCTGGCATTAAATATGGAATGATAACTTTAAAAAATGTTTTTGTTTTACCATATCCCATATCATAAGCTGCATAAATTATATTTATATTCATTTTTGACATTCTAGGATATATTACAACGATTGCGTATGGTATACCGAATGATATGTGTGCAAGAATTACAGTGAAGAATCCTAAATCAACTCCTAATGGAATTAATGTAATAGAAAACATTACAAGTAAACTAATTCCTGTAATTGCATCAGGTGAAACGATTGTTAGATTACTTGCTAATAAAACACTTTGTGTCTGCATTTTTTTTGCTCTTCATATTCCAAAACAAGTAACTGTAGCTATTATTACAACAACTGGTGTAACAATTAAACCAAGTAGTAAACTATTAATTAATGCAGTGACAAATTGATTGTCAGTAAAAAGTGTTAAGTAATTAACAAATGTTGGAACACCAAAATTTGTATCAATGTTTCCACGTGATGATACACCATTAAAACTAATCATTATGATTAATACCAAAGGTATGTATGTAATAACTAAGAAAAATAGAATGTATCATTGTTTTACAAAACTTTTAAATTTTTGCATTACAACTCATCTCCTTTCATTTTAATTTTTCTGTAAGTTTTTTTTGTGATAATAACAGCAGCATAACCAAAGGTTAATACAGTGATTAAGATCAATGATAATGTACTAGCTCTTGCTAATGCTATTTCACTTGTAGTAGCTATACTTCCTTCTTCATAAATTATGTCTCCTATAAGCGAACCATCTGGAGAGTTATTTAAAAATGCTGGCACAGCTACTGTAACAAGAGCTGGCAAAAACACTAATGTGATTCCACTAATCATAGCTCCCCATGTATATGGAATAACAACTTTAAAAAATGTTTGGAAACTATTACGACCCATATCATAACTTGCATTAACAATATTTGCAGGCATATTAATCATTGTTGTATATAGTGGTGTTAACATGTAAGGTATATATAAATATACAAGTCCAATAATTGTTCACATGTTACCAAATGTAGAATTTTCAAATCCATTAACAGCATCAAAAAATGTTTTCAATCCAACTAATTTTACAAGAAAACTTGTTCATATTGGTGCAGTTGCAATAAAAATTACAATACTTTTGTATACTTTACTTTTTGTTCTTGAAAGAAAAAAGCAAAATGGATAAGATAATACTAAACATATTAATGTTGCAATTACAGCAACTATCAAAGATAATACTATTTTATTTAAAATAAATGTATCTATGAAGGCAAAATCTCAGTTGTCTTTAATTGATGCACCTTGGACTGGAACAAAAGATTTAATAAAAATTAAAATTAAAGGAATAATAACTAATAACAAAGTAATTAGTATAAATGGAATAATTAAAATAAGCTTATTCCTATTGCTTATAGAGTTGGAAAAATTTTTAAATTTGTAAATTTTATTTTTGTTTTGCATATATTACCCCTTTGTGTTAGGGATGAAGTGAACATCATTAGGGTTTCATTTAATTCCTACTTTTTCGCCAACACTATGCGTTACTGTAGATTCAATAGAAATATCTTGATTGTTTCATTCAAGGATGATATCATTCATAAGTCCTTTATATATAACGTTCTTAATTTTTCCATTAATAAATCCTGCATTTACTTTAGTAATTACAATATCTTCTGGTCTTACTAAAAACAATCCATCTTTATTAATTTTTTCAACATTTGGATTATCACATTTCATTTTGTTATTTTCAAAATAATATCCTTTTTTTGTTTTTTTAGCAATAAAGAAATTTGCATGACCTATAAAAGATGCAGTTCATTTGTTTATAGGATCATCATATATAGCACTTGGTGTTCCAACTTGTTGAATTTTTCCAGCATTCATAACAACTATTTTAGTTGACAAACTTAAAGCTTCTTCTTGATCGTGTGTAACTAAAATAAAAGTTAATCCTAATTCTGAGTGAAGACGTTTTAATTCAAGTTGCATTTGATGTCTAACTTTTGCATCTAAAGCACTTAGTGGTTCATCTAGAAGAATGATTTCTGGTTCAATAACAAGCGAACGAGCAAGAGCTACACGTTGTTGCATACCACCAGATAATTCACTTGGGTATTTTGTTTCTTTACCATGTAAACCTATTTTTTCAATAATATCTTTTGTTCTTTTTTTAATTTCACTTTTTGTAAGCAAACGCATTGCATATTTTTTTTCTTGATTTTCATATTGCATGTTAGGGAAATTTTGTCAATATGAAATTCAACTATATTTATTTGCTATTTTTCTTTTAAGTTTGTCAACAACGACATCAATTCTTTGTTTACTTAAAAACCATTTACGTAGGTTAATGAATGTTTTGTCATATTCAGTTGATTTTTTATTTAACTTCATATCTAACATTAATTTTCCGTTTTTAAGTTTAGTTTGTTTTAATGATTCTAAGTGTAAAACTTTTGCCTTGTAGTTACCTCAACGCATGTTTTTGATTTCTACTCATTCTGGATGTTTGTCATATTTGCTTATTGCTTTAGACAAATCTTTTTGCAAAGCAACTATATCTTTTTGTAATTCCTTAATGTTATGATTTGCTTTAATTAGGTTTTGTTTTTTATCTTTAAGCATTTTAACTTTAATTTTTTCTAAATTAGTTGATTCATTAGGCACACGGAATAATTTTAAACCAAATTTAATATTGCCAGCAACTGTAAGATTTGGAAATAAAGCATAGTCTTGAAATACTGTTGATGTAACTCTTTTGTTTGGTGGAATATCGTTTATGATGTTACCATTAATGCAAATTGTTCCTTCAGACACTGTTTCAAAACCTGCTAACATTCTAAGTACAGTTGTTTTTCCACACCCACTAGGGCCTAAGAATGTTACAAAGTCTCCTTTATTTATTTTTAAGTCAAAACCTTCAACTGCGGTGAAACCGTCATCATAAGTTTTTCCTACATTTTTAAATTCTAGGTATGTTTTTTTTATCACTTTTCTACTTTAAGTATATAGCAAAAAAATAAAACGTGTTGTTCATGCAACAAAAAAAGACTTATATGATGTATTTATTTATAGCTACACTGATTGCATTTTTAAATTTAGGAATGTGATATTTTGAAGCTTGTATTACTTCTTTATTTTTTGTTCTTACAGAGATAGGCAAAGAAACTTTTTTAAACATAGGGATATCATTAGGACTATCTCCAATAGCAGCAACATCTTTTTTACTTTCATTATTTTTTTTAAGAATATATTCAATAGCTGAAGATTTTGAAGTAGTTATTGCATTGATTTCAATCAAACGTTTATTAGTATTGACAAAAGAAACTTTGTCTTTAAATTTTTTCTCAAGTATGTTTATAAATGTTTTAATTTTTCTAGTTGAAACCGAAACAACAATTATTTTAAATGCTTTAAGATTAGTGTTTTGATAAATTTTAAAGCATTGTATTGCCTTAGACATCTTAAGAATCCATCTAAACCATACTTTACTTGCAAACACTCCACCACGATCATTGCTTTCCTTAGTGTAGAATAAACATCATACTTTGTGTTTAATACATTCATTGTAAATTTGTCAACTAATAGAATTAATGATGTTGTATGTAATAATAGATTTAGAAATGTTATCTATGATATAACCACCATTAGAACAAATTACATAGTTTGGTTCTTTTTGTGTAGCATTGGATATCTGTTCTTGAAATTTATAAGCAGATACAGAGCTTCTACCTGTACATAAAATGAAATCACCACCAGTTCTAACATACTTAGCAATAGCTATTACATTTTTACGTGAAATCTTATGCATACGCTTAGCTAGTGTACCATCGATATCACAAAATATTTTTTTTTTCATTGTTTTATTATTATAATTTCCTTTATTATTAGTTTTATTTTTTTAATATTAATTATTATGTAGTGTCTATAAATCATAGAATATAAGCTTTCTAATAAGAAGTTATAGACATTTTTTAGACATTTTTGTTACACTTATAATATCCCTACTATGTTGAAAGTTGCACTAGTTGGCAAACCAAATGTTGGAAAATCTACTATTTTCAACCGTTTGACTAAAACCAAGAAATCTATTACATTAAAAGAAGCCGGTACAACAAGAGACCGTATTAAAGAGCAAGTACTATGACTTAATAAAGTATTTACTCTTTATGATACTGGTGGACTAACTAGTGAATCATTACCATTTCAACAAGCTATTGAAACTCAAGTTAAATATGCAATAGATGAATGTGATGTAATAGTTTTTGTAGTTTCTAACACAGATGGCATTAATGCACAAGATATTTACATATCTAAATTACTTAAAAAATATAAAACAAAAAAAATAATCATTGTGGCAAACAAGTCAGAAAATGATGATAGACAATATGAGAGAAATATTTATAGTTTAGGGTGAGGTAAACCAATTTATATTTCTGCAGAACACGGAATAGGTATGGGAGAATTACTTGATGAGCTTATAAAATATAACCCAGTGAATTATTCTGACAATGAAAAACATATTTCATTTTGTATTATTGGTAGAACAAACGTAGGAAAATCAACATTAATGAATTCTATATTAAATCAAGATCGTGTTGTTGTTTCTGAAAAAGAACACACTACAAGAGATGCTGTTGATGAAGATTTTTATTATAAAAAAGAATTGTATACAATTATAGATACAGCAGGTATTAGAAGAAAAGGACATATAAAAACACAAGCAGAAAAGTTTGCAGTCGAAAGAACAAATCAAGCAATAGGTAGAAGTGATATGATTCTTTTTGTTATTGATGGAGATAATGGATTTAATGAACAAGACGAAGTAATTGGAGGTCTTGCATATAAAGCCAATGTTCCAACAATTATTGTTGTAAATAAATGAGACGCTGTTAAAAAAGAAAGTTTGACTATGCCACATATGGAAAAAGAAATTCATTCAAGATTTGCATATTTATCTTGAGCACCAATAATTTTTATTAGTGCAAAAGAAAAAAAGAGAATAAATACAATTTTTGAAACATTTAAACTCATGGAAAAAGAATTACAAATTAAAGTTGCAACAAGTTTACTTAATACAGTGATTGCAAAAGCTCAGATAAATAATCCTGCCCCAAAGCACAAAGGTGGCAGAATAAGTATTTCTTATGCAACACAAGTTAAGTCACAAATACCTACATTTACACTGTTTGTTAACAACCCTGAGTTCTTACACTTTACATATGCTAGATATATAGAAAATCAAATACGTAGTGCTTTTGGAATTAAACACGTTCCTATAACAGTTTATTACAAAGACAAAAACGCTAGAATAAGGAGTGATAAAAAGTCTATTTCAGACTCTTCTTTTTAAGATCTTTGTAGTGATAAAAAGCAGCACCAACGCATACACCACCATATGCAGCTAAAAAACTTATTAAAGCAATACCTAATTGTGTATATGAAGCATCAAGACAAGTTACAGGTGGGAATGGATTGTTTTCTCCTTTATTGATAGCCGCTCATAAATTAGTAGAAAAATTTCTATTCATTTCTATGGAAAACATTGATCCAAAAACCGCTGCTTCTTTCATAGCAAAAGCTACAACAAGCAATGTAGTTATACCAACTATAACAAATGATGATAATATCAAATATCTTTTAGTTAGATTGTAAGATGGTTTTTTGATACACATAACAGTAATTGCAAAAGCAATAATACATAAATCAATAACTGTCATAACTATACCAGTAACATGTAAGTAAGTACCAGATTGTGTATTAGAAACAGTAACAAGTTCTGAAATAAATTTTGGAATATCAAAAAATTGATCAATATCACCAATTCCAACAGTTACATGTTCTCTTTTTCAAGCAAAAAATCATTGATCATGAAGTCCGATGTCAATACCATAAGCAAATTCATCTATTCCTTCTTTAGGCAAAATAATTCAATGTGCATCAAGTGGAGGAATATAAACAACTGCGACTGCAGTTAAAGCAAATGAAATAAATAACAAAATTAGTGATCAAGCTCGCAAATGTCCCAACAACGTTTGTTTTTTTCGTTTGATCATTCTAATTTTTTATTATACAAAAATAACCTCATAATATAATATTTCAATGAAGTTATATGATTCGAAGAATCAAATAAAAAAAACAATTAATGATGATAAAGTTACCATCTATAATTGTGGTCCGACTGTTTATAATGATGTTCACATTGGAAATATAAGGCCATTAATAACTCTTGACATTTTATATCGATATCTTAAAAGTAAAAAAATCAATGTGAAGTATGCTTTAAATATTACAGATGTTGATGATAAAATTATTAATCGAGCTCTTGTTGAAAAAACATCTGAAAAATCAATATCAAAAAAATACACAAAACATTATTACGATTTGTTTAAATCTTTAAATATTTTAAAACAAGATTACAATCCTAAAGTAACAAAAAATATTAAAGGTATTATTAAATACATAGATAAACTTGTTGCAAAAAATAAAGCATATGTTGGCAGTGATGGCGATGTATATTTTGATATTAATTCAATAAAAGATACATATGGAGAATTATCTAAGCAAAAAATAAGTGAATTATTGCATAATGTTAGGAAAGATGTGGAAGAAAACAAAAAAAGAAATCCACTTGATTTCGTATTATGAAAAAAAACATCAAATGGTTTAAATTGAAAGTCACCATGAAACCTACACGGTCGTCCAGGTTGACACACTGAATGTGCATATTTTATTAATAAATTATTTGGAGACGATGGAGTTATGATACATGCTGGTGGAATTGATCTTAAATTTCCGCATCATGAGAATGAAGATGCCCAAAATAAAGCTATGTTTGGCAAATCAATTGCAAAAAATTGAATGCATGTAGGACACATTAATATCAATAATGAAAAAATGTCAAAATCTTTAAATAATTTTATTTTAGCAAAAGATTTATTAACAAAATTCACTGGAAACGAAATTCGATGGTTCTTTTTGCAAACACAATACGAGAACCCAATAAATTTTAGTGATGAGCTTTTAGTACAATCCGCAAATGAATTTAAGAAAATTGTCAAAACTATAAACATGACAATCATTAATTTACGTTTGCACAATAAACATTATTTCTACAAAAAAGCAAAATTAAGTCCTGAGTTTATTAAATTTATGGATGACGACATGAATTTGCCAAATGTTGTGTCACACATACATGAATTAACAAAAACAAATAGTCAGTTACTTAAAAACAATCAATTTGCAGAAGTTAAAAAAACACTTGACACTATTATCACAGAGTTAAAAACATTAGGATTTAAGTTGAAGTTTAAATTTTGTTCAGATTTACGCAAATGACACAAGGCATATTGTAAAAGACAATATACTGAGGTAGATTTAATTAGAAAAAGAATGACAGAAAAAGGAGTAATTTAATGCCATTAGTTGAAAAAAATATCAATAATTGAAAAATTGTAGATGATACAGTTGTTTTGAATGATGATTATCTCAAAAAAGGTTTGGATAAATCAAATAAATGAGGCAAATTTAAAAAAATTACTGGGACAAGACTAACATCTATATTTGGTTTAAGTAAATACAACTCACCATTTAAGACTTGAATGCAAATGGTTAATTTATTTAAAGATGATATGGATCCAACATTAGCACATGTTGGTCAAATAATTGAACCTTTGATTAAAAAATATGTAGAAAATCAAACCAACACAACATATTTAACTCATGATTTAAATGCAATCGGATGAGATGCATTTCAAGAAAATGAAATATTTGGAGGTGTTCCAGATGGAGAACCATTAATTGACGGAAAAATTAATTATTCTAATAATTCTCCAATGCTTGAAATAAAAACTACATCAATTGATAAAATATCATACAGATCTGTCAATGGTAATTTACAAATGCAAAAAGATAGCAATGGGCTACCTATTGTTGCAAAAAAAGGTGAAAAAAAGAAAGAATGATTTGAAAATGATTTAATTAAAATCCCTGTTGAATATAAATTTCAATTAGGTTTATACATGTATTTAAGAAATGTCGAAAAAGGAATTTTCGCTATAGGCTTTTTAGAGCCAATTGACTATTTATATCCAGAAAAGTTTAATATCAACGAACGTGAAATTCACCTAGTTGAATTTTCTATATCAGACAAGGCAAAATTTAAAAAATATATTGATTATGCTGCAAAATGATTTGATAAATATATTAAAACTGGAATAAGTCCTAAAATGACGGAAGAAGATAAAAAATGATTAAATTCAAATAAAAAAATATAGAAATTATTTATTGAATTTTTTTACTGCAACACGTGGAACTCTGACAACAGATAAATTAGCAATAGTAGCTATAACATTTGCTACATCACTTGCATCATCAATAAAAGTACAAGCGTGTTTGAAATCTCTGAAAAAATAAACCGTATCACCATTTTTTACAGTATTATCTACTTTAACACTTGTGTTATCCATTGCCATCTTCCCAACTATTGGATAAAGTTTATTGTTGATATATACTTTTTTTCCAACAAATGAACGGTACAATCCATCGCCTCATCCAATTGGCAAATTTGCTATATATTCAATTTTATCTTTAACTGTATAAGTTGAATCATATCCAACTGTTTCACCTTTAACAGTTTTATTTATTTGAACTATTTTAGTAACTAATTGGAAAGAGTTAAAACTTTGATCAAGTTTGCTGTCACTAGATGAGTAACCATATACTGAACAACCTGGACGAGCATTAGTTTCTCAACTACGTTTAGGAATTACACCTCTAATTGCTTTATCAACACTTCCACTTGCACGAATGTGTCTATATGGAATTTTTTCTCAATTAGGAATTGCATTTAATAATTTTTCAAAAACATCAAATTGTTTTACTGTTTTTTCAATATTGTTATTATCATAAATATGTGAATAAACTCCAAAGTTATTTACACCTTTTTTTGTTAATAACTTATAAGTTTCTAATAACTCAACTGGATCTTTAAATCCAATTCTGTTCATTCCTGTATTTAATTTGTATTGTATTTTTAAATTCTTTAAATCATACTTTAACATTTTTTTTGCTTGATCTAAAGAAGCTACAGGAATCGAAACATTATATTTCTTCGCTAAAGCGATATCTTCTTCATCAACAATACCAATTATCATAATTTCATATTTCCCTTTTACATTTTGTCGTAATTGAATAGCTTCGCTCAACCTTGCTACAGCTAATGTATCAATACCATTTGCTAAACAAATAGGAGCAACTAATGTTGCATCATGTCCATAAGCATTACCTTTGATAGTTGCTGTCAAGTGTTTAAATTTTAATTTGTCTTTTAATTCTTTTTTTAAAAACAAACAATTTTTTTTAAGTTGTTCTGTATTTACTAATAATCGTGATAACATATCATAAGTATTATAAACTTACATAAAATATAATAAGACTAATGGCAAAAAAACACCAAGTCGATTCCACCGTAATACATGAACAAAAAATAGAAAATATTTTTTCTTCATCTTTTGCCCGATATGCAAAATATATTATTCAAGACCGTGCTCTGCCTGACATTCGCGATGGGTTAAAACCAGTACAAAGAAGAATTATTCATGCAATGAATGATTTACAAATTTTTCATAATGGTGATTACAAAAAATCAGCGAGAACAGTAGGAGAAGTAATCGGTAAATACCACCCACATGGCGATTCATCAATTTATGAAGCAATGGTGCGCATGAGCCAAGATTGAAAAAATAATATTCCTGCTATTGATATGCATGGTAATAATGGATCAATTGATAATGACCCAGCCGCTGCAATGCGTTATACAGAAGCAAGATTAAGTCTATATGCCGAGACTATGATTAAATACATAAAAAAAGACACGGTTCCCTTTATTGAAAATTTTGACGGTAGTGAAAGTGAACCAACAATTTTACCAACCCTTTTGCCTAATCTTTTAATTAATGGTTCATCTGGAATAGCAGCTGGGTATGCAACCAATATTCCACCATTCAATGTAATTGAGTTATTAAATGCATTAATTAAAAGAATTGATTCACCAGAATGTCACCTAGAAACAATTCTTAATATATTACCAGGTCCTGATTTTCCAACTGGTGGAATTATTTTAGGTCAAGAAAACATGAAAGAAATTTATGAAACGGGTAGAGGAAAAATTTATATCCGTTCAAAAATTGAATTAGTTAATAAAAAGCAAGCTTTCATTACAGAAATACCATATGAAGTTAATAAATCAGTTTTAATTGATGAAATTAATGAATGTGCTGATAAATATGATGTATTAAACATTAGTGAATGTCATGATGAAACTGATCAAAACGGAATATCTATTTGCATTAATCTTAAAAATTCTGATAACTTTGATTTTGTCAAAAGTTTCCTTTTTAAAAATACATCATTACAAATTTCTTACAATTTTAATATGATTGCGATCAAAGATAAAAAACCTTGTGCTGTCGCTATGCTTGTATATCTTGATTCATTTATTTCACATTGTGAGACCATTATTTTAAATGCTACACATTTTGATTTAGATAAAGCTGAAAAAAGGAAAGAGATTGTTGTTGGACTATTAAAAGCAATTGAAACTGTTGACCAAATTATTAAAATAATTAGAGAAAGCAATAATAAGCAACATGCCAAAGAACAATTAATTGCTAAATATAAATTTACAGAATTACAAGCAGATGCTATTGTAACTTTACAATTATATCGTTTATCACACTTTGATGTAGATTCATTAAAAACTGAATTAGAAAAATTAAATTTACAAATAGATGAGTATAGAAAAATTATTAATGATAAGATGTATCGCGACTCTCATATTAAAGCAATATTTAGTGAATACAAAAAGACTTTTAAATTCAAAAGAAGAACTGCATTTAGTGATGAGCAAGCGGTGATTAATATTCAACAACAAGCAATTGTCGAAGACAAAGAAGTTTATATTGTTGTAACAAGAAATGGTTATATTAAAAATGTTTCAACACGTAGCTATGATGCAAGCCAATACGATGAAATAGGTTTGAATGAAGGAGATATACAAATATTTCAAGCTAAAATAAATCAAAAAAATAAATTATTTTTATTTACTAATAAAGGTAAGTTCATTTCAGTTTTAATTCATGAAATTGAACAAACTAAGTGAAAAGATATCGGTGTACATATTAATAGTATTGTTGTTTTAGACAGTGATGAACACATTGTTGATTGTTATGTAAATAATTCTCCTAGTGAAAAATTAATTGTTGCTACAAGAATGAATATGATAAAACGAACAAATGTAAGTGAAATAATAACAACACGTGCAAACAAAGCCTTCACAATAATCAAATTACAAGATAATGATGAAGTTGTTAGTGTACGTGTTGATGACACAGCTGATGAAGACAATACCTTACTTGCTGTCATAACTAAAAACGGATTCACATTATCATATCCAATAAATCAAATAAGTGTTGTTGGAAGAAATGCAAGTGGTGTTAAAAATATATCTACTGATGATGAAATTGTTGGTGTAACTGTGTTAAATAAAGAATATGTAGTTGTTGGAACAAATAATGGATACAAAATTTTAAACTCTTCATTTATAACAGTTGGAAAAAGAGTTGGCAAACCTAAACAATTATTATTAAATGGTCATTCAGTTATTAACATTTTCTCTATTTCAGAAAATGAAAAGTTTGTAAGTTTATTGCCAAATGGAAAACTTAATTATGTTGTGATTGAAAAAAATATGTTAGAAGAATTAGATGGAATCTTTAAAAATAAAAAGAATGGAAAAATAGAAAGTATATTTTATTTAAATGCTATTTAGCATCAAATTTACTTTCTAATTCTAATAGTAGGTCACGAAAGTATGCAGCTTTTTCATATTCTTTTTCTTTTGCAGCTTCAAGCATTTGCTTTCTCAACAATGCAATAGACTTCGTAGCGTTCTTTTTATTTGTTTGTTTATGAAACAATGCTTCCATAGCTTTTGTTTCTGTATTAGAACGTAAATCACCAAAGATTGGTTTTACTATTGTCTTAGGAATAATATTGTGTTCCTTATTGTAAGCAATTTGGATATTCCTACGTCTTGTTGTTTCTGCAATAGCATTCTTCATGTCTTTGGTTTCATTGTCAGCAAATAAAATAACTCTTCCGTTTACATTACGAGCAGCACGTCCAAAAATTTGTATTAAGGATTTTTCATCACGCAAAAATCCAGGTTTATCTGCATCAAAAACACAAATTAATGAAACTTCAGGAACATCAAGTCCTTCTCTTAATAAATTAATTCCAATAATTAAATCGTATTTTCCTCGTCGTAAATCATTAATGATTATTGTACGATCTATGGTTGTTACTTCGTTATGCAAATAAGCAACCTTATATCCTTTGTTATGTAATAAATAAGATAATTCTTCAGCCATTTTAATAGTTAGAACAACAACAAAAGTTCTTTCGTTGTTTTTGATTTGTTGGTCTAATTCTTTTATCAAGATATCAATTTGATTATTTGTAGGAACAATTTTAATTACCGGATCTAATAATCCAGTTGGACGAATAATTTGTTCAACATAATTATTCCCAGATTGTTCAATTTCTCATTCATTTGGTGTAGCACTAACATAAATAGCATGTTTTATTTTTAATAAAAACTCATCAAATTTTAAAGGTCGATTATCTAATGCACTCGGCAATCTAAAACCATAATCTATTAATGTTGTTTTTCTGCTTTTGTCTGTGTTATACATTCCATGTATTTGTGGAATTGTTTTGTGACTTTCATCAATAACAAGCAATCAATCGTTATCTTTGAAGAAATCAAAGATTGTGTAAGGAGTGTCACCAGCATTTCTTAATTCTAAATGCCTTGAATAGTTTTCAATACCGTTAACATAACCAAGTTCTAAAAGCATTTCGATGTCATGATTTGTTCGTTCTTCAATTCTTTGTTTTTCTAACAATTCATTTCTTTTAGCAAAGTATTCAGATCTTTCTTTTAATTCTGCTTTAATTCTTTTTATTGATTCATCAATTCTTGATGTATTAGAAATGTATTCATTGGCTGGAACAAAATCAAAGATTTGGTATGTTTTTATAACCTTATTTGTTAAAGAGTCAACCTTATCAATTTTTTCTACATTTTCTCCAAACAAAGAAATACGAATTGAATATTCATCTGTATATCCAGGAAAAATTTGTATAACATCTCCTTTTGCTCTAAAGCTGCCAGCAACGTTTTCAAAGTCATTTCTTTTATATTGCAATCGCACCAAGTTGTATAAAAATTGTTTCCTATTAATTTTATCGCCCACTTTAATAATAATTCGATATTCTTCAAAATCTTTTGGGGACGTAGAAGCAAAAATTGCAGCTACTGATGCAATTACAATAACATCATCATGAGTTGACAATGAACGCAATGTGCTTAACCTAAGCATTTCAATCTCTTGGTTAGATTGAGCAGTTTTCTCAATGTATGTGTTTGTTTGAGGCTTATATGCTTCAGGCTGGTAAAAATCAAAATAAGAAACATAGTATTCAACATGGTTATTAGGAAATAATTCCTTAAATTCTCCATACAATTGAGCAGCCAATGTTTTATTATGAACCATAATCAATGTTTTCTTTTGAACTTTTTCAATAACATTAGCTATGGTAAAAGTTTTTCCAGTTCCAGTAGCTCCAAGTAAAACTTGACTTTTTTTTGTATTAAAGTTTTTAACCAATTCTTTAATTGCATTAACTTGGTCAGTTTTTGGAGTATATGGTGATACCAATTTAAACATATTTAACAATATGAAAATTATATGAGAAACAATTTTGCAATTTTTTGCTTATGAGGTTCTGAAACATTAAGATTTGCACCAAATTGAACTGTTTTATTGTATAGATACATATCATTAGAAATAATAGAAATCATTCTAATTAAATGAATTAGTTTTAAATCATCAATCTCAACATTTTGTTTAAATAAGTAATAATATAAATTACATAATTCAGGTGTTGCATATTTAACTTTTAAATCATAAACCACACCATTGTGTGAAATTGCATTTCTTAAATGTATTGTGTTTTTGATAAAATCAATAAATCCTCTATATAAACTACTGTCAATGTTAAAAGTGTTTAAAATATTATCACGTAGTTTTTTATCACTTGCAATAAAAAAAGAAAACGTAGTTGAAAACGATCATGACAAACACATTAAATCTAATGGCACGTTTTGTCATTTAAATACATCATCAGCAATGTTTTTATCAATAAGTTTTTTTGTATAAATATTAGTGTCCATATATTTAACCATACGATAAAGCATTGTGTTAAATTCTACATAAGGTGTAACCTCACCAATGTTACGAAATACACTATTACGTAATACGTTTTGATCCATTTTTAATAAACATTTATCAGTGATATCGTAGTGGTTAATAGTTTCTATAGTAACCCGTGTGTTCATAATTTTTTCAATAATTAAAATATTTCTAAAAATGTGGTTTCCTAAGTTACGGTCAAAAACGTATAAACGAATGATATCACTTGAAGTAGTGTTTTGAAACACTCCATTTTCATCACTAAAGAATCCACTATATCCAGTTAAAAAAGTATTAACATTAAAATTTTTTACGTAATATTCAAATTCTTCAATATTTTTAATAACTAGTCCTTTTTTCTCTAACTCAGCAACTATGCTTTCAAAATTAACAACCATTTTTATTTACGTTTACTGTGAGAAGGTTTTTTTGCTTTTGGAACAACCTTTGCCACTTCTTTTCTAGTAATCTTACCACCGTTTTGTTCATTGAATAAGTTGTTAGCAACCTTTTTTTCAGTTCTACTCTTTGTGTAATGATAGTTTTCAATAATCATTTTTTCAATAATATTATTTTGTCTAGTTCTTTGATAGTGATTTGAAAACACACCAATAACAATAATGTAAAGCATTATGAAATAAGACACAAAGCATAAAACAATTCATCATATTCTAGTTTTGTCATCTGCAGTACATTGACCTAGACCAATAGAGAAAACAATTGATGATATAGAAAACACACCGCTAGATACAGAAAGTGTAATTAAAAAAAGTGAAGCATAGTCGTTATCGATATGTATGCGTTGAGAATCACTACTATGTATTTTTCTAAAATAAATAAAAGCAACAAACATTGCTGCAACATAAAAAAAACTTAAAATTCCTCAAATGATAATGCCAATTCAAGTAAAGTCATTAAAATCATCAAAGTTAGTTTCAGACTTGATATCATCGTAGATAAAAAAAATGTTTAATGCAAAAATTAAAACTAAAAACGAAGCAATCGTATATATGAAAGCTATACGTAAGTTTTTTTTATTGGTCATAACTAATTAGAATATTTTTCTGGGTGTTGCTCTTTCATTAACTTAATAAATTCATCTTTTTCCATAGAACCGTATTTATTCATTAATTCAACACATTCATGGTATTCATTAACAGCTCAATCATGATCTTTGAATCCGTTAACTTGAACTTTTTTCTTTTGTAGATTTTTATATGTTTCAAAGAATTCTTTGATAATTAAAAATTCATGTTCACTAAGATCTTTCATGGAATCGATGTTAGCATATCTGGGATCTACTGCAATAACACCAATTAATTTAGTATCAGTTTCTCCACCATCAATCATTTCTAAAGCGCCAATGATTTTAGTAGGAACAACAATTCCTGGTTGGAATGATTGATCAGCAAAAACTAGAACATCTAGTTCATCTCCATCCCAATCTAATGCTTCAGAAATAAAACCATAGTTTTGAGGATAATAGCTAGGACCATATAAAATTCTATCAACAGAAATTGTTTTATTTTTTCTGTTGTATTCATATTTTATATTGCTTCCTTTTGGGATTTCAATTGTTACGTCAAGAATTAATTTCTCACTCATATGTTTATTATATAAACTTCTCATTTTTACAAAAAAAATAAATATTCACAATTATTCAACTTATTTATAATAAATAAATATGAAAATAAAAACAAAAGTTTGTTTTTTTTTATTAACATCATTTGCTATTGGAACATCGTTATCTTTGCTTCTTTTTGTAAATCAATGTAGCGATAAAGATGTACAAGAAAAATATACATTTTTTGATGATACAGAAGTTGCTCAATATTTATATTTAAATACTAAAGTAATTAATAAAACTTCAGAATACTGAAGTTATGATACCACCCCTGATTTTATAGGTAAATTAAAACAAAACATAGTTTTGCAAAATATTATTAATGGTTCAATCGCCTCACTTCCTGTCCCTCTTGAAGTAGAAATAAGTAGATCTGTATTTGTTATACGTTACTGATTAAATGAAGATGAGATGGCAAACACTTATCATTTTCACAATGATAAAACAATAGATCTAACTGTTATTTCTGATGGTGAAGCAATAAATACTCTAACAAATTTATCAATAACAGAAGCGTTTGCTCGTGTTATGGATCCTGAAACATGTGCTGATTTGGTATATACTTCATCACAACAAATAGGAAATTCATGACGTGTACCTCTAACGTACAATGATGTTAATGATAAAATTGAGTTTGAAACCGAACAATAAACTTTAACTTGCAAAGTAGTATCCAAAAGTTATTCTTACTCCATTAGACTCACCAGGTTGATAATACAATCCAGATGCTTTTCCATATAGAACTAGTTCTAATGATGCTCCTGAAACATATGGAGTTAATGTTAAACTTTCTCAATGTAATCTATCGTAAAGTGTTCTGTAATTATTGTAGAAGTACAATTTAACATCATTAAATAATGGAGGGTTAGTTGGCAAAAAGTTAGAACCTAAATTTATTGTAGTTGGGACACTATTAGCACCAAATACATCAGCAAGGTATGATATAGGTGTAGTGAATCTAACTTTGATATGTGTATCAGGGTTTAGCAATACCCCAGTATCACCGTGACCTTCAAAGTTTCTAAGTCCATCAGTGTCAGCTATGGTTGATTGAATTGAATATTCATATTCATATGTAGTTGTATAATCTTGCAACGCTTGGTTATAACTCGCTATTGAAACTTTTGTAGGTGTTGATGAAACTTCGAAATAATTTGCAACGCTTGTATTTAAACCCTTAGTGCTAGTTGAACCACAACCCAACAAACTAACTTTGTTGTACATAGCTTGTGCCATTGCTTTAGCTGTAGGCATTGTAGTCACAGGCTCAGTAAGCGTATAAGTTTGATTATCTCCAAATATAGGTTTGAATGTATTATCTAATAAAACATCTTTTAATGATTTCGTTTGATTAGGAATCAATGATATACCTGTAAGTGAACCAAAACTACTTGGATATGTTGTAGAAGTAGGAGTTATTCTTGTTGGGAATTGCTTATTGACAGGAAGAGTAACTAGTTTATTAGTTCATGATACTGTGAATTCTCCTTCAGTTGATGTTGGTGACACTTTAATGTAATTATCACTAGAATCAGTGCCATCTCCAACTTTAGATCAACCATCTGTTAGACTTGTTCCATTTCATCCATAAGCTTCAACTTCTCATCCAGTTATTTCAGCTTGTTTTCCTCTTGTATTAGGTCCAAAAGAAATTGTAGTAAAAGTTTGTGCTCCAGAACCTTCTTCAGGGCTATTAGCTATAGCAGTAACACAGTTAGCTTTAATTGCTAGATCAAAATACGAAGTTCTTGTAATATAAAGAGTAATAGACTTGTCTGTTTCAATTGTTTTTACTTCACTGCCATCAGGAGAATATGTATATACACCTTTTAATGTTAGAGAGAATCCATCATATGAAGCAGCACTTAAGTAGTTACCAGGAGTTAAAGCGTTTCATGCATTCAAAATTGGATCATTTAAACTAGAAGCTACAAAAGGATCATTTTCAAAACTTAAATTTCATTTGTTATCATAAGTATTTGTAGTAGTATTGTATGTGCTATTAACTTTTGACATTTTCAAGAATGATGGAACAGCATTTTTGATTGATTCATCATTAGAAAGATTGTTTGAATATTTTCAAGAAAACCCTGACGTAGTATCTACATCAGCATTTGCATTATTGACATTCAAATTTAGATTTACGGATTTTTTAACGCTAGTAGTAGCTCATGTATCATAGTTAAGTGTTGTTACATCAGTATCTACTTTATCTAAAGTTAATGTTGGATCTTTAATTACATTAACTGTTAAATGATCGAGTGTATGTTCATTGCCATCATCATATCAAGGTGTAATTGTAATAACTACAGTTTTTAATACATTTCCCCAATCTGGCTTTTCACTATTTAAATAAACCGTTAATGAGTATGTAGTACCATTTAATTGAAGATCTTCAATAATAGCTTCTGGTTTTTCAATTTCAGTTCCATCAATATAAGCATAGCTTGTAGTGTAACCATATTCATTGCCACTTATTCAATCATCTGGTCCATGTAAATCCATTGAAACAACAGATGCATCATCTTCGCCAGCAACATAAATGTTACTTTTACTTAAAGAAACATTATCAACATATATTTTGAAATGTAAAGAAATTTCTCTTGTTTCAGACACAATTTTTTGATCCATTAAATCTGTTGCCGCAATTCTAACCAATAAATAATCATTTCCATCAAAATACGCACTATCATAATATGGTACTCTATTTCAAGAAACAGACAATAGAGTTGGGAGGTTAACATCATTAACAGTACTTTGCAACATTCCACCAAATAAACTACTAATACTAGTAGTTCATGTTGGTTCGTTTGATCCATCTACATAACGAGCATATTCAACAACAACATTTCTAAGTGTACCACTAGCTCCAGGATATGCGAAATTAGTATCACAAACAGTTGATGTGCTTGTGTCATCATTTCAACCAATAGAACCTAGGTTTTTATTAATTAAATTAATACTAACATATGGATTAACTTTATAACCACTAGGCTGTATTAAGTTACTTCTTGTGTCATCAGCAGTAAAACTTGTATATACAGCTTGAAATGTCATTTCAATATCTCTTTGGTTTTCAAGATTTTCTCTTTTTGAAGCATCATAACTTATTGTGTAATCTCCAACTATTTGTGATCCTGTAGAAGTTCATTCTACTGATGATGGTGCTGTTAAAATAAGAAGACCACCAAAATCATTTGCTAAACTTGCTTCAATTTTACTAGTATCAGCAAGCGTGTAATTATTTATAGTTAATGTAACCTTTGTATAATCATCATCTACGTTAAGATCTATCATCTTTTTATTGGTAGAAGCAGGTGTTGATCATTCTAAAGAAACAACTGGTTTAAACTCTATTTTTGGATATGATTGTTGAGTATAATTATTTTGCATTTTAAATAAATCAATTGAAATATCAGAATAAGTTGGTTTGTATCAAATGTGGAAATCTAAAGTAACAGCAGTATTAATTAATTTAGAGCACGCTAATGGATTTGAATTAGTAATTTCTCACGCAACCCTAAAATCATTTAAAGAATTTACTGGTTGTCTTGTAACTGAAATATATTGTAATCATTTACTTTGTGTATCACTAAAATTAGTTGTTCAATTTGTAGCTGTATTAAGTTGATTACTTCCATTACCTCACTCGAAATATAAACCTTGAGAACCGCCCTCTACACTTGATAAATCCATGTTAGATATATCTAATGTAACTTTTATTTTTTGTTCATCTATGCCATCAATTTCTCCACCATTAGGTGTAGAAACAAATGAATATGTATCAGAATTGTGTTGTCAAATAGTACCATTTTCATTTTCCAAATCAACTAAAAAACCTGATTCATTACCTGATATTGGATAATAACCAGCTTTTATATTAAATGTATGTTGTATATATACAGGATTTTTTTCAAGATCTAATATATTAGGAATTAAAACATCACATGATAATGTATATGCAGAATCAGTGTTAATAACCAAGTGATCATTGTCGGCATCAACATTTTGTTTAGGAATAAAAGTGTATTCATCATCTACAAGATTGTGAGCTAAAATATAGTGATCAAAAAATCAATCATTTAAATCTTCATCACCACTATTTACAGAAAAATCTTCAATTGTAAGTTCTGGAATATCAAGAGGATCTATATGTTGCGTCTCAACATGAAAAGTAATTCGATTATTTAAACCGTAAGGGTTATAGTAAGCGCCAGATGGTAATCGACTTTCACTATAAAAATAGTACATGTCATCAGTATCAGTTACTACAGTTGCTGAAGGATTTTTTGGAGCCTTACTATGTAATTGTGTAGCAATATAAACTACAGGAATAGTAAAGGATGCAGCAATCAAAACTGCTAGCCAAACAAAACCTTTCGTTATGCCTTTATCTAAAACCATCGATACATATTATATAGACTAATATATTAATAATATAAAAATATTATTAAGTTTTTTGCCTTGTAGTTATTTTGATTGGTAACTTAAATATCGCCATATAATTAATAACGAATTATGAAAAAACATTCCAAACTTTTAATGTTATCATGCCTACTTCCATTGGTGTTAACAAGTAGTGTTGGAACAACAATTTACTTAGCTGATCAACAAGAAAAAAATATGGTTGCTGATAGCAATCTAATTATTTTATCTTCACTTTGGTCGACTACACAAACTTCACCTACTACATGTAGTGAAGTTAAATATGTAGATGGATTAAATTATCAATCTCCATCTTTTTTATATAGCCAAGCATTAGCTAATATTAAAAGCGGCGGTGAACTCGATGCCACTACTAAATCATATTTTACTGCCGCATATACTAGTTCATCAGGCACCGGTAGTAACCTAACGGTTAATTTTACAGTCACAGTGCAAAATTGAGCTTCAAGCTATGTTGATGGATCAACAGCATATTTATCTGTAAACATTACAACTGAAAATAAAATTTCATTACGAAGTGAATTGAATTTGCTACCAGATCAAAAATTAGATTTAACAGTTTTAAAAGATAATGATTCATTGCGAACCCTAGGTTATTATTCTAGTGCACAAAATTATGGAAATTTGCGTACAGACTTGAAAGCAAAATTTAATAATTTAAGCAACCCTAATCAAATTACTTTCACAACACCAACTTGAAGTCAAGCAGATGATATGTACTTAACCACTGTAAGTGCAGTACCTAATTCTACCGTTTATAATTCAGACACTTTTGTATTGCGTTTTAATTACAAACGTGTGGTATTGGGTACAAACACATACAATGTTGATGGATCTACTACGCGTACAAAACTTTCTACAACATTAACTGAATTTGTAAGCAATCCAACTGAGGACAATGTAGAAACTGCTTTTAAAAATGCAAATAAAAATTTCTTTTTAAAGAATGGACAAACAGATGCTAATCTATATAATGGCTTTGTATTTACATTTGGTACCCCTAGTGGTCCTGATGATCCAACAAGTGCCGCTAACAATGGAAAATGTTTACTTGAAGGACTTACAGGTAGTGAAGATTACACAGTAAATGTTGATTCTGAACATGAACTTGAAATCAAATATACAGTTAAAATTAAACCTAATTTAATTGATAATGTTAACATAAATGTTCATATATTCCCTACAAATGATACACGTGATACATTAAATGGAGATATATGAAGCGCAAGTACTTATGTTACTGTAGGTCAAACTATATCTAACTTACCAGTAATACAAATGGTTCAAAAACCTGTTGCTGCAGATATAAGATGATTCTTGATAACTTATGACACAACAGGACCTTCCTTTATAACAGACGGTACGAACCTAAATACTACATTAAATTGAAATGAGATTGATATAACTATCCCTACAAATGCGTATGGTACTGCTGTATATAGCACAAGAACTGTTAATGTTTATGAAGTAACGTTAAACGCTAAAACAGGTTCATTAGTTTATACTCCTACAACTACTCCAATAAAAATTTATGTATTAGTAAAATACTAATAACTTAAGCCAATTTTTTTATAAACTTCTTTAACTTTTTTTCCAGCTATCTCTTGACATTTTTTAGCATTATTATTAATTATTTTTTCTAAAACATCATATTGTTGTTGCGCTTTATTGAATGATACATTAAATTTTTCAAATCAATTAATAACAACATTGGTTAATTCGTTTTTAAATTCACCATAGTTGCTAATTTTAGAAAATTTTTTTTCTATTTCGCTTATTGCCATACCACTAAGTAATGAATATACAGTTATTAAATTTGAAATTGCAGGTTGTTTTTCACGATCATATTTAACTTGATTGTAATTGTCTGTTAATGCAGTCTTAATTTTTTTGGTGATTGTATCAATACTATCATTTAAATAAATTACACCATTTTGATTAGAAGCGCTTTTTGACATTTTCTTTGTTGGATCTTGTAAGTCAAAAATCTTTGCTGATTCTTTTAGAATTTGTGCAGAAGGCAAAACAAAAGTATTGCCATATTTGTTATTAAAACGTTCAGCAATATTTCTTGTTAATTCAACATGTTGTTTTTGATCGATTCCAACAGGAACAAAATCTGTATCATATAACAAAATATCCGCAGACATCAATGGAGGGTAAACTAATAATCCAGTAGGAATTGAAGCAGTACCATTGGCTTTGCTAAATTTTGTAGATTTATCTTTAAATTGCGTCATTCTGCTTAACTCACCATACGTTGTACTACAAATTAAAACTCAACCAAGTTGTGTGTGAGCGGGAACGTCTGATTGATAAAACAAAATAGTTTTTAAAGGATCAACACCAGCAGCTACATATGTACAAATTAAATTTTTTTTGTTATCAGGGTTTAATTTAATATCAGGATTAGTTATAGCATGTAGATCTGCAACAAATGCATACAAAGTATTTTCATCGTTTTGCATATCAACTAATGGTTTGATAGCGCCAAAATAATTTCCTAAATGTAAACCAGATGCGGTAGGTTGTATACCAGTTAGAACTATTTTTTTAGACATATATTTTAATTATAAAATATTATTGTTAGGTTAGGCACTCAAAAGTGGAGAATTATTGAGGGCCAGGCTAATAAAATAATTTTCGTAGAGGTAACAAGAATTGAGAGATTCAACAAATTTATATTTTTTTTATTTTTAAAAATATTTCTTTAATTTCATTAAATATTTTATCCATTTTATTTGTGTTCCTCTCAAAAAATACGGACTTTTTTGAATCTCTCAATTCTTTCATTTATTTTAGATATTTCATTTGGATAAAACAATTCCAATGCATCGCATAATTGAAGCATTCATTGTCTTCTTGTCTGTGTTTGATTAATTGATATTTTATTAGAGTTGGCGATTTGTATTTGTCCTCAACCAAGTGCACCCAAAGTCAAACAACTTCATGACAAATACTCAATCGGTATAAATTTTACTTCATTAAAGTTTATCAAACCATTATTAATACTATATGTGATTAAAAGTATCGAAAAATAATTTTTATCATCCTCATAAAAACGAGATAACCGCTCAACCGAAGTCAAGTTTGGCATATTAAAAACAGTTGTAGTATTATGTGTTTTAATATCAACCATTATATAATTTCCTTCTTTATCTTCAAAAGCAACATCAGCCATTGCACGCCTAGCAAATTTTTCAGCAATAGGATTGCCAATTATTTTTATCGATCCATTTAAAAATAAATCTTCAATCAAACTTTGACATATATCTCCAACAGTCCTTGGTGATGGATTAGAACCAAATTTGGAATCATTGTCTTCTAACATATCTCTTATATCATTGGTAAAATTTATTAAATTAAATTTGTTATCATCGAAAACAGACATTATTTATTCCTTCCTTTATTTTGTTCAGATAGAGTATTCCTTTCTCAAAAAACTCCTTTAGTATAGCCTTGTATATTTCTATTTATTTTACTATCTCTCAATCTTTTAATCGCATAAGCAACATATTTTTTTTCCAATTCTATTCCGGAAAATTTTCTTTCTAGTTTATTTGCTACTACTGCTGTTGTTCCACTTCCTAAAAAACAGTCAAAAACAAAATCACCCTTATTAGAAGATGCTAAAATCATTTTCGCTATTAGTTTTTCTGGTTTTTGGGTTGGATGATCGGTATTTTCGGCCATACTCCAATATGGTATTGTTATGTCATCCCAAAAATTACTTGGACAAGTGTCTCTGAAATTACCACATTTAGTTTTTTGCCAATCCTTATTTTCGCCATTTTTTTTATATGGAGCTATTACTTTTCTTCTAATTTTAACATCATCAATGTTGAAAGTAAATTTATCTTTATCCACTGTAGCGAACCAAATGTCTTCCATGCCATTTTTTCAATTTGCTTTTGCTCCTCTACCTTTTTCTCTTTGTCAAGTTATACGATTTTGGATAGTAAAAAATTCATCAATAACTTTTGAAATTGTTAATGATGATTTCCAGTCACAACAAACATATAAACTTGCATTGTCTTTAAGTTTTGGTTTTATAAGCGATAATCATTTTTTTGTTCATGAGTAATATTCATCATCAGACATCCTGTTAAACTTTTTAGAAGAATAAGTTTTCGATAAGTTATAAGGCGGATCAACAATTAATAAATCTATAACTTTATCTGGCAATTGTTTAATAATTTTAAAACAATCGCCAAATAAAATTTTATCAGTTATTTGAGAGAGAGAGAGAGAGAGAACTTTTTACCGCTTCGCAAACTAATTTATCAACATTAATTTTCGAAGAATTTAATGTTTTATTTTTTGGTGAATATCATTTATTATTCATAATGATATTAATTATAATGGCAGGGGTGTAGGTTAGGCCCTCAAAAGTGGAGAACTATTGATATTATCATAGATTTCACTCTCGTATTTTAACTTTTTTAATAAATCATCATTTTTTATATTGCATTCATGCATTTTTTCTAATAAGAATTTGTATGGGGTTTTAAAACCTAAGCATTTCTGCGGACGAACGTAATTGTACCATCACAAATATTTTTTAAACAAACTTTCAATTTCATCAAGTGTTAATTTTGTTTTAATTTTATAAAAACATTCTGTCTTTCAGCAATTTCAAAAATATTCAATTTCCCTACTCTACCGGCTGAAATGAAAACTTTTAGTTTCTTTAAAAGTTCTCTGTTTAAATAAGATAAGTGGTTTCTGCCATGGTCTGTATTGATAATACTTCCGCTATGAAACTGTGTTTCAATATATGTTTTATTAACTAATTTTTCATCATTAAAGTAAGAAACATTTGCACCAAAAACAAATTTTGAACATAAGTCGATTGTTGCACACGCTCAGCTTCATTCTTTCGGTGCACCAATAGTTTTCATACATGTTGTGTCACTCGAAAATATTTGCAATGGTATATTTGTTTTCGTAATACCATCTAAAATATTAGGTACATTAGCATTAATATCTTTATCTTCAGCTGGTCTTCGATGTTTTATTAAATATTTTGTCGAAAATATTTTAAGACGAACTTTGGAAGTTCTTATTTGCTTGAGTGTTATTGAAGGATCAATTTCTTTGACAATTGGTAATATTCCATCTCTTCCTAAATTTGAATTAAATTCATTTGCTAAATATGCTTTTTTAACAACATTGTCAATATGCTTTAATCTTTCGATAATATCCTGTCTTATTTTAGTAGGTTTATAAAAAGTATAATTAGGAATGTCTCAGATTCCGATAATTCTATTAATACTTGAAGATAATTTTCCCTTCCTCTCCTTAATTTTAATGTTAGCATCTTTTTGTATTGATCTGCCAGTTTTTTCTCTATACAATTCATCATATATTTTTACAATACCAATCAATTCTTCTTTGGTTGCATCTTCAAATCTTGGCTTATAAACTTTTGACATATTTACGATTTTATTATGGTGTATTTTGTACCATCTGTAAGAAGATTTTTTTGATGGAATAAAACTTTTCTCTTTGCATTTTTTGTAAATTCTAACTCATTGATAAATAATTAATGCATCAACATTACTGCAGCGTTGTGTAATATAAAATTTAGATTCTTTTCTGATAACAAATTTTTTTCAATTAATTCATTGCCAAGGAACGAAGCAGTTTCACCGCTTAAAAAACGTTTAACATATGATAAACGAACTTTAGGTGTCAGTATATTTAAGAAAGTATTTTGTATAGGTTTCATCGGCAAAGTATGATGTTCTCCACTTTTGAGGGCCAGACTAACGTAAGAAGATTGAATTATAAATTTCGTTATACGTTTCAACTAAATGTATATCAATGTTATCACGAATTTCTTTTGGGATATCCTCTAGATATCTTTCATCATCTTTAGGAATAAAGAATTCAGTTACACCACCACGAAAAGCACTAATAACTTTTTCCCTTACCCCACCAATAATTCCAACCTTACCACGTAGTGTTATTTCTCCAGTCATAGCAATGTTGTTAGGAACAGTACGTTTGCTTAAAGCAGATATTATTGCTGTTGTAAGAGTTACACCAGCGCTTGGACCATCTTTAGGAATTCCGCCGCTTGGAACATGGATGTGTAAATCAATAGCAGCAAAATCAATATTTTCTAATCCAAATACATCAGCATGTGCTTTAACATACCCTAATGCCACTTGTGCTGATTCTTTCATTGTTTCTTTTAAGTTACCAGTAATGGTAATAGCACCCTTACCTTTAAAAGAAGTAACTTCAATTGGAAGTAAATCTCCACCAGCAGAAGTATAAGCCATACCATTTACAATACCTGATAAAGTTTTTTCATCTTTAATATTGTAATCAAAGATTATCTTGCCTAAATAAGATATTATTTTTTCTTTACTGTCAATAACTTCATTAATTTGTTCACCACTTTGTAATTTAACAACAAGTTTACGAGCAATTTTTTGGAACACACGTTCTAACTCACGTACACCAGCTTCTCTTGTGTAATGACGAATGATAAACATAATTGAATCATCAGTGAAAGATAAATTATCTTCATTAATTCCTGTATTATCTAAAGTTCGCTTAATTAAATAGTTTTTAGCAATGTGCATTTTTTCGTGTTCTGTATAACTAGTTAACTCAATAATTTCCAAACGGTCATATAATGGAGCAGGAATTTGATCAATATAATTTGCTGTACAAATAAACATAACATTACTTAGATCGTAGTTTTCTTCAATATAGTTATCACTAAACATTGTGTTTTGTTCTGGATCTAAAACTTCTAATAAAGCACTAGATGGATCACCTTTATAACCATCAGAACCTAGTTTATCAATTTCGTCCAATAAAAATACTGGATTGATTACACCAGCTTGTTTCATGCCTTTAATAATACGTCCAGGCATAGAACCTAAATATGTACGTCTATGTCCTCTAATTTCTGACTCATCTTTAACACCACCTAAAGATACTTTTACAAATTTCTTTTCAATTGCATTTGCAATAGATTTAGCTAAACTAGTTTTACCAACACCTGGTGGACCAGCAAGACAAATAATTGGTGATTTACCTTTTGGAGCACGAGCACGTACTGCTAAATACTCAACAATTCTTTCTTTAACTTTTTCAAGTCCATAATGAGATTCTTCAAGTTCTTTTTTAACTTTATTGATGTCAATGTTATCATTTGTTTTTTGTCATCAAGGTAAGTTTAATAATCATTCAATGTATTGTTTAGTAATAGCGTTTTCTTGACTCATGCCACTAGTCTCCATACGATTGATTTCAGCTAAAACTTTTTCTTTAATGTGATTAGGGTATGGATTCTCTTCTAAACGCTTCTTATAAGAATTAATATCACTTTCACCTGGATTAATTTTACCAAGTTCATCTTTAACAGCTTTCATTTTTTCTCTTAAATAAAATTCTTTTTGTTGTTTACTTAATGTTTCATTAACTTTTTTATTAATTTCTAAATCAACTTCTGTTTTCAACTTATCATCAGAATCATTGGAAATCTTTTCATTAAAAAATGCAATACCAATATCAAGACGTTTTACTACATCTGTTTCTTTTAAAATACTGCTACGAATATCTTTGTATTTTACAAAATCACTAGCGGTTGCAAAGTCAATGATCTCGTCAATAGATGAACCAACAGAATTGGAAGATAAAAATTCTTGCAATTTATCATTGTCTTTTTTATTTTTAATAGCATATTTTTTAAACGAAGAAATAAATGTATTCATTTTATTTGGAATTTCTTGTGAAGTAGTATTTAAATCTCTTACAGGTTCAGCTTCACCGACGCACAAATCGTTTTCAACTTTAAATTCTTTAATCATCATACGTTTCAAACATTTAAATTTAATTGCGTATACATCTTTTTTACTTTGTTTAACAGTGATAAATTCACACAATGTACAAATTGTATAAACATCTTTAAGTTTTGGATCGTCAATGTCAGGGTTGTTTTGTGTTAATAATAAAAATCGTTTATTATTTTTGTTATCTTCTAAATATTTTTTAACAACGTTAATTGTTTTTGGTCTACCAGCCACGATAGAATTTTCAGTAGATGGTAGAGCAATTAGTTCTCTTGAAATTATTATGTTATATTTTGATACCATGCTTTTATTATATCAAAAATTAGCAACTTATGACACTGACTGCTAAAATTTGTTAAAAAATTTTATTATATAGTATTAATAATATGCAATTTGTTGATAACTGCAAGATATATGTAAAAGCTGGAAACGGTGGTGATGGAATAGTTTCTTGACGAAGAGAAAAAAGTGTCCCCGAAGGTGGACCAGATGGAGGAAATGGTGGCAAAGGTGGAGATGTAATAATAATTGGAGACCATAACAAAAATACATTGTTTGATTTAAGAAACAAAAAAAACATTGTTGCAAAAAATGGAGAAAGAGGTGGAAATCAGAAATCTAGTGGGCATGATGGAAAAACTGAATACATCCCTGTACCATTAGGTACAACGGTATATGATGATAAAGGAAATGTGATCGTTGATATTCTTCATGACAATGAGTCTTATGTAATTTGTCATGGTGGTAATGGCGGACATGGAAATGCCTTTTTTAAATCAAGTTTTAATCGCATTCCATCTTTACATGAACGAGGAGATATAGGGGAAGAAAAAAATATTGAACTACAAATTAGATATATGGCTGATATTGGGTTAGTTGGTTTACCAAACGCTGGTAAATCTACATTAATATCTAAAGTGTCTAATGCTTCTCCTAAAATTGCTAATTATCAATTTACTACATTATCTCCTGTATTAGGAACAGTTAAAATTAATAATGATACATTAGTATTTGAAGATGTACCTGGATTAATTGAAGGTGCAAGTGACGGAAAAGGATTAGGAAAAAAATTTTTAAAACATATTGAGAGATGCTATATTTTAATTCATTTAATTTCATTAAGCAAAAACGATAACGAAGATATTGTTGGCGCTTACAATACAATTATTAATGAATTACAACAATATAGTTCCTATGTAAGTGAAAAGAAAATTATTTTAGTAGGAAATAAAATTGACACAGATGATTTTCAAGACAATTTACAAAAATTAGAAAAATATCTAAATAAGAAAATTTTCACTATTAGTGCAAAAGAAAAAACAAATGTTGATAACTTACTTAAATTAATTTATGATGATTATCACAATATATTAGTTGAACTAAAAAAACAAAGTTCGCAAGAAAATGTTGTTTTAGTTAATGATGTTAAGTATGATGCCGAAACTTTAACAGATAAGCTAAT
Source organism: Mycoplasmataceae bacterium (assembly GCA_031282505.1). Taxonomy (GTDB): domain Bacteria; phylum Bacillota_I; class Bacilli_A; order Mycoplasmatales; family Mycoplasmoidaceae; genus Malacoplasma_A. Next base: position 84,070 of record JAITDP010000007.1, read on the forward strand.
ACGTGCTACCACTGTTAAAAAAACTGGTGATCGTATTTATACAGTTTATTCTCAATATTTAGATTATTGATTTAATAAAATACCATTAGACACAAATGATAACATTATTCGGTTTAATCAAAAAATTGAAACAAGCAAAGCTGAAAACATGGCTAAAAAAATCGGTGCTGTTCCTGGTGATACATTGATAATTTGTGGTACAGAATTTACAATAGAATAGTCATTATTTTTTTTGCTCAATATTATAAATATTGAATTTTATGTAAGAATAATAAAATGTTATATAATACAAATATGGAGAATACAACAACTACTAACCAAACACCACATAACCCAACTAAGACTACTTACGTTGATATTAATACTAAAACATTTTTTAATCACCACCAATTTAGCTTAAGAGACCTTGCAACTCGATTTGTTGTTTTTTTAGGTTTTTTCACAGCAATCTTTGCTGTTGTTTTAACCTTCTCTGTTCCTAATTTATCTTATGAAACAGGTTATTGAATTTTAAATTCATCCGTTGTCTCTGATGTATCATTAAATCCATTTGCTGTATTTTTAATTCTTTTGTTGGTTACATCAACTGTATGTACATTAGCATTCTGCTGTAATCATGTACTACATGTATTAAAAAAACAAGCAACTGTTAATCGTGCTTTATTAGTTTGTACTTTCTCTATTTTATTGGTAATATTTTCTTGAATTGTTTTTGCAATTGGAATTGCTAATAAATATGATTCTACATACATGCCTGTAGCTGGTGTAGGTCATATTGGTTATTTATTTGATTATGTTGAAAGTGATTGTGGAAATGGTTATGATTTATCTGCAACTGGTAAAATCTTAGCTGGAATCTTTGGAACTACAGTTGGATTATTTGTAGTTGTTTACTACTTATTCAGAGAAAATATAGTTAATAACATAAAATTTGTTAAAAAAGTTGTATAGTTATCTATTTCGTGGATAATTGCATATTTTGTAAAATTATTAATAAAGAAATACCAGCCAATATTATTGCTGAAAATGATACAGCAATCGCATTTTTAGATATTAATCCATCAAGTGATGGTGAAGTACTTGTAATCTCAAAGAAACATTATTCTAACTTACAAGATACCCCGACTGAAACTCTTAAAGATGTTATGAGCTTAACTCACAAGGTTGTTGGTATGCTTGATTTATCATTAAAACCTATTGGCTACAATTATACAAGCAACCAAGGTGAAGCGGCTGGACAAATCATTGATCACTTCCACCTACATATCATTCCTAAATATGATGTTAATGAAGGATATAAAGGAACGGTTGTAAACAAAAATATCCGTCCAATAGATGAAATTTTTAAAATAATAAAATCAAACAATTAGGATCCAATATTTTATACTTTTTATAAAATAAAATATATAATTTTACTTATAAATGAAAGAATGCAAATTTATCTTTATATTTGGAGGAGTATATAGTTCACTTGGCAAAGGTATCACTGCATCTTCTATAACTCGTATTCTTCGTGAATTAGGAAATAAAGTTAGTATGGCTAAATTTGAACCATACTTAAACGTTAATCCTGGTTTAATGTCACCTTATCAACACGGAGAAGTATATGTAACATATGACAAAGGGGAAACGGATTTAGATTTAGGTTCTTATGAACGTATAGGTGGAATTAGAGTGAGTAAGAATAATTACATCACTAGTGGATCTGTTTACCAAGAAATAATTAATAAAGAGCGAGATGGGTATTACGGTGGAAAAACAGTTCAAGTTGTTCCGCATGTTACAGGGAAGTTTAAAGAAAGACTATATGATATAGTTGAGAAAGAAAAACCAGATTTTTGTGTAGTTGAAATTGGTGGAACAATTGGTGATATAGAATCATTAGCCATTGTTGAAGCAATTTGTGAAATAAAAAAAGAAGTTGGAAGAGAACGATTCTTACCAATTCTTTGTGCCCCTTTAATTCTATTAGGTGGTACAACTGGTGAATTAAAAACTAAACCTTGTCAACATGCTTACCGTGAACTTTGTAATTTAGGAATTCAATCAGAGATGGTTATTTTGCGTAGTGAAGTTGATATCACTACAGACGTTATTGAAAAAATGGCAATTCATTGTCACATCCAATCTGATTACGTTTTTGTTAATAAAACATTGCCAAGTGTTTATTTTTTGCCAACAGAATTATACAAACAAGGTTTACATAATTCTATTTATAAATATTTTGGTTTGAAATTATCTTCTAGCAATAATCTTAATGCATGGAATAATTACATTAGTAAAATTAAAAAAATTAACAAGCAAATCACTATTGCTATGGTTGGAAAATATATGGAACTACATGATGCTTATGCATCAGTAATTGAAGCATTACGACTTGGTGGCTGAGAATGTGGTGTCAATGTAAATATAAAATGAATTCAATCAGATCCAATTGTTAGATCTAATGTTAAAACATTTTTAAATGGCGTCGATGGAATCATTGTACCTGGTGGGTTTGGCGGAAGAGGTACTGATGGTATTCTTGAAGTAATAAGATATGCAAGAATTAATAAGATACCATATCTTGGAATATGTTATGGTATGCAATTGTCAGCAATTGAATTTGCAAGAAATGTATTAGGATGAAAAGATGCAAACACAACCGAAATTGATCCTAAAACAAAACACCCAATATTCGATTACATTGATGGAAGAATGAGATTAGGTGAAGAAAAATGTATTATTGAAGACAAAAACACATTAGCATACAAAATGTATAAAAATAAAATTGTTTTAGAACGTCACCGTCACCGTTGAGAGTTTAATAACGATTATTTAGAAATATTCAAAAAAAATGGATATGTAATATCAGCCCACTCTAACGACGAAAAACATACTGCTGAAATGGCCGAGATTAAAAACCACCCTTTTTTCTTTGGAGGACAATTCCACCCAGAGTTCTCATCAAAACCTAATAACAACGATCCATGCTTTATTGGACTAATTAAAGCAGCAATTAAATTTCATAAATAATATTTATATTTTTGAATATTTTCTATTCATTAATACATACGCTCTTCTTCATAATGATAAACTAGTGTGATATTTTCTTTCATCACTACTAACAATACTATTTAATTCTCTAATTGCATTTTTATACATAGGTTTGTCATTGTTTTTTAAAAAAACTCATGAAATTCATGAAACACAAGTGTTGTAGAAATTTGCAACAAAAAAAGGATTTTTGCATTCAGTTTTTATATAAGAAAGTGCTTGCAAAATAGGCCTAAATGACATAGTGTTTGCATTATTTGACATATTCTTTTTTGTGATAATGTATATATAAGTATGAGCAGTACAAAAAGAAAGGTTTGGTTTTTTGTCAAAAATAATACTATTAAGATATAAATCTTCAAACATGGTAATATTGTCTATATGGGGTATCTTGTCAAAATTAATTTTTTTTAAAAACTTCATACTGTATAATTTGTTCCACATATAACCAAAGTCAGCATGAGTTATATAACGAGAATATTTTGTGTGTTTATTAAAATTATTCGCAACAATAGTTCTTTTAAATGTATTATGTCTTCACCAAACTGTTTTGCTACAAACTAAGTCAGTGTCAGGTTTTATGCATTTAACAATTAATGAAAATGCATTTTTCGTATAGTAGTCATCAGCATCAAGAAAAATACATCATTTTGTATGAACGTTAGCAACTAGTTCACTACGTGTATAACTCAATCCTTTATTTTCTCTTGAAATTATTTCAAGTTTAGACTCAGGAAGGGTTTTTTGTATTTTTTGTAAAACAGATAAAGTACTGTCCTTAGAACCATCATCAATAACTAAAATTTTAATTTTATCTTGATCGTATGTTTGATCTAAAATAGAGTTGATAGCACGAGCAATCGTTGTAGATGCATTATATGCTGGAATCAATACGGTAATAGTTTCACTATTCATATTTAAATTATTATAAATGCTTTCTATTTTTTTATATAATCTCTATGTGAAGCGTAAAGCTACTTTGCCAAAATCTTTTTCTTATAAAACCTCAATAATTAGGTTTAATTTTTTTATGAAAATTAAAAAAATGAGATATAAAATTTTAATTGCTATTTTATTAGGAATTATCAACTCATTAGTATTAACTTTATTTATAAAAAACACAACATTGTATTCTGGTGGAACAAGTGCTTTTTTCTTAGGTGTTGGTCGTTTTACTAGAACTTACTTAAACATTCATGGTGGAGCAACACCTGAACAAATTAATATTATTTACAATTTAATATATTGAGGTGGATATTTGCTAATGAATATTCCTCTTTTTGTTGTTGGTTACAAACATATTGGAAAAAACTTTGCAATATTATCATTATGTTTTGTTGTTTCTGATCGTTGTTCAGGATTTTTATATGGATTATTAGGAGACAACTTTGTACTTGATATTTTTGGTACAACAACTGGAATGAACACTTACATTTCTAGTCACTATGGATTAGATGTAGTTTATTTCAATCCGAATATATTTACAGCTAATAACGATCTTGATTGAACAGGAGTTTGAACAAAAAATATTGTTGCGGAAAATATTGATTCACGTAACCTTGATGCTGTTGAAGCAATACGTTCTGGAAACAATGTAAGAGTAATTTCATTATTCTTTTACTCTTTAGTCTTTTCTAGTTCGTCAGCATTCATAACATCTATATTGTTTGTAATCGGTGGTTCTACTGCTGGCAGTGATTTTATTACTGTATATTACAGTGTTAAGAAACACAAAGACCTTGGATTGATGTATGGTATCATCAACGCATTATTTATGATCTCTGGATATTTAATTGGAAGCTATATGTCTGGTGCTTTCATATGAAATGACATATCACACAATCATAGTGAATTATTAGATAGCACATTAAAGAATGGCAATCAATTATTAGATATTAATAATTTGTTTTCTGCCAATATTGTAATTTCATTAGTAACACTATTCATCTCTGGTGCATTTATTTCAAAACTATTCCCTTCTAAAAAACTTGTAAAATGTGAAGTATCATCTAATAAAAATATTGAAATTGATGAATTGATTTTCAATACAGACAATTTCCCAAAAATAATTCCTATCAAAAGAGCTGTTGCTGCCAAACAACACACACTACGTTTCATATGTTCTTACCTTGCTTATCCGCAAATTTATCAAGAGATTAGAAAGATTGATAAAGATGCATTAATATTAACAGATTTCGTAAGCGATATCGACGGTCCCATTGATCTATATAAAAATAATTTTGGAAATTAATTTTCAAAAATAATTGTTTTAACAATAGGCTTTTTCTTTTTATTTTGTCAAATAAAATAATCAACATTAGATTTAACTATTCTATTAATCTCATCATTACTAATTGCCACATTAGAGTTGTCCATTGTTTTTTCTATTTCATTTTTAATTGCAATGCTTATCTTATTTATTAAATCAGAAGAAGAAATAGAATGGAAGCTACCTCTAATTACAAATATTGGTAACTGTTTAAGTTTTTTTGCTTGTTTGTTAACAACAATCGTAACACTGATTATTCCATCTGTTGACAAAGTCTCACGATATTTAAGTAAACTATCGATGTCTTTGCTTATTACTTTATCTCCATCAACAAAGTTATCATAAACGTCTACAAATTCATTAGTAACCTCTGCTTTATGATTATTAAATAAACGAACCTTTTGTCCGTTAACAATAATTAGCAAATGATTATCATTCATTCCAAGTTCTTCACCATTACGTTTTAAAGCAGTAAGCATTTTAAATTCACCATGAATTGGAACAATATAACGAGGATTAAGTAACTTGATCATTAATTGTAACTCACTTTGTGTTGCATGACCCGAAGTGTGGATTTTATTTTCAGTACTATTAATATTAATGTGGATACCACAATGATAAAGTTTATTTAATAAATGCTCAACACTTTCAAAATTTCCAACAATTGGATTTGATGAGAAAATTACAGTATCAGTTGGTTTAAACTTGATTCAATTGTTTTCTCCATTTGCAATACGATTTAAAGCACCCATTTCTTCACCTTGACTTCCGGTTGTTAAAAAAAGTAATTCACTATCTGAGTAGTTATTTGCATCTCTTAATTCTATTATTTCATTTTTACTTAAATTAAGCATACCTAATTTCATTGTTGCTGTAATATTGTTAACCATACTACGCCCCATAATAACAACCTTCTTATGATATTTAATTGCAATTTCAATTATTTCATCAACACGGTTAATGTTACTTGCAAATAAAGTAATAAATATTCTTCCCTTTGCTGCACTTATTTCTCTACGTAATTCATCAATGATATATTTATCATTTATGTTAAAACCGGGAGTTTGTGCGTTAGTTGATTCACATAACAGAACATCAATATCACGTTTTCCTATTTCAGCAATTTTAGTAATATCACTCTCATCACCTTGAGTTAGGAAATCAAAACGGAAATCACCAGTAGTAACAATTTTACCATTAGGTGTTTGTAAACAAATACCAAAAGCATCTGGTACAGAGTGACATACACGGAAAAAATCAATAGTAAAATATTTTGATTTCACTACTGTATCGTCTTTAAAAGTTTCAAAACTATAAGCTTTAAGATCTCTATGTTCCTTTAATTTATTTTCAATAATAGCTTTTGTAAATTTAGCAACATAAATTTTAGGGATAGGAATTTGTTTTAATAAATAAGGTATTCCACCAATGTGATCTTCATGGGCATGAGTAATAATTAGCCCTTGAACTTTATTTATGTTTGCTATTATGTAGTCAAAAGGACAAACGATAGAGTTAAAACCTAAGAAAATATTTTTATCTACAAACTTAACACCGCAATCAACAATTCAAATTTCATCCTTGTATTCAAAAACATACATGTTTTTTCCAATTTCCTCAATTCCACCTAATGCGAAAATAGCAGTGCTTTCGCTCTTGTCATTATTTGTAGTCATTACTTTATCTTCAGATATCATGTGATAATATGTATTGCAAGCAATATTACTATTATTATAAAGTAATAATCAAATAAATGAGTAATAGTGTTTTTTATTAATAAAGCTATAGGTTTTTAAACAATATAATTAACATATGGCTAAAAAGGCAGATAATCATAATGAAATTGAACTTTCATCACAACTTAAACAAGTTAAAAATCATTTAGATGGTAACACTTTTATTTTTAAAGGAAAAATGACTGTAGAAGAATTTGCTAATGCAATCAAACAAAACGAAAAAATAGTTATTAATAAATTAAAAAAAGAAGGTGCTAATAGTAAAACTATTCTTGATGAAAATGAAATTGGTGAGTTAGCAATGGAATTTTCGTATGATTTTAAAAAAATTGAAGAAATAAATGAAAAAAATGTATTTGATAAAATGCACATTGATGATGAAGAAAAAAATTTAAAACCTAGACCTCCAATTGTTACTATTATGGGACATGTTGATCATGGAAAAACTACATTACTTGATTACATTCGTAAATCACATGTTCAAAACGGTGAAGCTGGTGGTATTACTCAACACATAGGTGCTTATCAAATTTCATACAATAACTTCCCAATAACTTTTCTTGATACACCAGGACACGAAGCATTCGCATCAATGCGTGAACGTGGTGCTTCACTAACAGATATTATCATTATTGTTGTCGCGGCCGATGATGGCGTTAACAAACAAACAAAAGAAGCAATTAAGCATGCAAAAAATGCTAATGTTCCAATAATTGTTTTTATTAATAAAATTGACAAACCAGAAGCTAAACCAGAGCAAGTTATCAATCAACTTGCAGACAACGGTTTACTTTGAGAAGAATGAGGCGGAGATGTTATTATTGTTCAAGGTTCTGCTTTGACTGGAAATAATGTTGATAAATTAATCGAAACTATTATTTTAGTTAGTGAAGTTAACTCATTTAAAGCTAATCCTAATCGATTAGCACTTGGTATAGTGATTGAAACAGGGTTTGAAACTGGAAAAGGGAATAGCGCTACTGTAATTGTTCAAAATGGAACGTTACACAAAGGTGACTTTGTTATTGCTGGAAGTTCTTTTGGTCGTGTAAAAATGATGTTTAACGATTTGAAAAAAGAAGTAAATGAAGTTCTTCCATCTCAACCTGCAAAAATTTTTGGATTGAACAAAGCACCAGTTTCTGGACAAAAATTTATTGTTTCTAAAGATGAAAGAAAAATGAAAGAATTTGCAACAAAAGTAAATGAAATAGAAAAAGATACATATGTTGCTCCACATTTTGATGACTCATCTATAAAGTTTAATATTATTATTAAAGCCGATGTATATGGAAGCCTTGAAGCAATTACTAATATGATTGAAAAAATTGAGGTCAATGGCACAAAACCTTTTATTGTCAAATCATCAATCGGTGTAATTACTGAAAACGATGTTATTATCGCAAAATTATCTAAGTCAATTATTTTTGGTTTCAATGTTAAACCAACAAAAATGATTAATGAATATGCTGCAAGCAATGATGTTAAAATATTATTTTATGATATTATTTATCGACTACAAGATGATTTAGTTAAAATGATTGAAGGAACATTAAACCCTGTTGTAGTCGAAGAGGAAACAGGCGAAGCAACTATACAGCAAATTTGACAACATTCTAAAGTTGGAACAATTGCTGGATGCAAATGTGATGTTGGAACTATTAATAGAAATGATAATGCAAGGGTATTAAGAAACGGTGTTGTTTTATATAAAACAAAAATTGGTTCAATGAAACATTTTAAAGATGAAGTTTCAAAAATCAACGCAGGTCAAGAGTTTGGAATTACTCTTGAAAAAATTAATGATTTAATTGTCGGCGACACTATTCAATGTTACAAACTTATTAAAAAATAGAATCAACTAATTCTTTTCAATTATTATCCACAGGTAATGGTTTACCATGTGATTGGAAAATATATTTAATATTTGACATATCAAAATTCTTAATGTAATTAAGATAAATGTTTTCATCTAGATTGTATTCAGATGGTATTAACATAAATTTTCCAGCTTTTGATTGAATAAAATCTCCACAAAATAATGAATCATTGAATTCATACATTGTCATGCCAAAAGAATGGAATAAATATGGCGTATATATAACTTTAAACTCCCCAATGTATTCATGTGTAATTGGTATCACATATTTTTTTGTTAAATTAAGTAATTCAAAACATTCTTGTGGAATGAATGGATAATCCTTACCTTTTTCCATTCAATGATCATATTCTATTTGTGAAATATATGCTTTACAACCAATTTGTTCAACTAAATATTTTAAACTTCCAATATGATCTCAATCAGAATGGGTAATTAAAATTTGATGAATCGATTTAAGATCTATTTTCAGCGATTTGATTTCATTAATAATTTGTTCACCTAAATCAGGAAATGATGCATCTATCATTGTATAACCATTTTGATCTTTTACAAGGTAAACATGACTTTTAATTGTACAATCAAGACTAATTATTCCATTATTAAATTCCATAGTATGTTGATAAAAAAGGAAATACTAATTTTCCTTCATTAAATATCGGAATGTAGAGTTTAACATTTGTTAATTTTTCACTTCCTCAATATGAAATACCATTATCATCAACAAGCAAAGAAAAATCAGAATAGTAATTATTAATATTGAATGATTCAGAATTATGTTTAGCATAAAAATGCGTATTATTGCATTTAATATTAATCCTTACATTTTGATAATTTTCAGATGAATTATCACGGCAGGAAAGTACAAATTTTGTACAATATGCATTGTATGATACATCATAAGTATCAGCATCATCACCGCCAGTAGTAGAATAAAAATATTGACTATATGTATAAATATAAGCAAGAACTAGTTCTGTTTTGTTTGGATGGCGTTGATTATCATTAAAAGACTTGCTTGCTTTATTTTGAACATAGGTTAATACACCTGATTTAAAAAAGGGATAAATAAGTATTAATGGTATTGCAATACTAAGACCAAAAAATGTACCAACAAGACTTGTAGTCAACATTATTTTTTTCTTTTTTGGTAAATCAGATTTATTTCTAATTTTTCTCATTAAAATATTATATTTTTGCAAAATATAAATAAAGTATTAAATGAAATCGATTAGAAAAAAACAGAATAAGAACTTTTTAACTTCTAACAAGATTTAATGGTGGAGAATAGGGGACTCAAACCCCTGACCCCCTGAATGCAAATCAGGTGCTCTATCAGCTGAGCTAATTCCCCGATGGTAGGAGTAAATGGACTTGAACCATCGACCTCACCCTTATCAGGGGTGTGCTCTAACCAACTGAGCTATACTCCTATGTAAGATATTATATAATATATACACTATGTCTAACTATCGTGCTGTTGTAAATTCACAAGGTCAATTTGAAACAAAAAAACAGACATCAATTTTATCAAAATCTCTAATAGTTGGTGGTGTTGCATTTGGTATTACTTTTGCATTTAGTTTATTGCTATATTTTTTACTAAACAAATACATCAGTAATGAAAATCAAGATATTGTTACTTCTCTTTATGTAATTTCTATTATTTGCATTATTGCAACCCTTGTTTTATCATTGTTTACACTTCGAAGAATTGAAAAAATAAAACTTGCTTTATTAATTTGAATGATTGTTCTTTATGCAATAGGTAACGGTTTAAGTTTTGGCGTTTTGTTTTATGCAATTTCTCTTTCTCAATCAAGTATCGATATGTATGATATCATCATTTGTTTCTTGCTAACTTGTGGAATTTTTGCCATTAGCGGAACTGTTGGCACAATGTTAAGCGCAAGATTTACACTATCTTTAGGAAAATTTTTAATGATTGCAACTTTTGCATTTTTAATTTCATTCCTTATATTAATGTTTATCAGTTTGTTTACTCATATCTTAGGATCTGAAAAAATCAATATTCTTATTTGAGCTATTTGAGGTGTAATGATCATCCTTTATATCATGTATGATTTAAGTGTTATTTCTAAGTCTCAACAATTTATCCAAATGAGTGATTCGCCTACACAAACAAAATATGTATTTATGTTTGGTTTTATGCTTTTTGTTAACCTTATCCAATTATTTTGAGTAATGATTCGCTTGATGCTTTCTTTAAAACGTTAATTTTTTGTTATGTTGTAACATACATTATTATTAATATAATAATAAAAATATCATGGCTAGAAAATATCCAATAGAAAAATATCGTAATTTTGGTATTATTGCACACATCGATGCTGGTAAAACAACTACAAGTGAACGTGTCTTATATCACACTGGTAAGTCTCACAAAATCGGTGAGGTTCATGATGGAGCAGCTACAATGGACTGAATGGCACAAGAAAAAGAACGTGGTATTACCATTACCGCTGCTGCTACATATGCTAACTGAAAATTATCTGATCCACAAGAAGGTGATGATCCAACAGAATTTGAATTTAACTTAATTGATACACCAGGCCACGTTGACTTTACTGTTGAAGTAAATCGTTCACTTCGTGTATTGGATGGAGCTGTTGTTGTTTTAGATGTTCAAAATGGTGTTGAACCACAAACAGAAACAAACTGACGTTTAGCCGATAACTATAACGTTCCTCGTATCGTTTATTGTAATAAGATGGATAAGATTGGCGCAGATTTTGAAATGTCTGTTCGTTCTTTAAAAGAAAGACTAGGTGCTAATGGTGTTGCTATTCAATACCCAATTGGTGCTGAAGCTGACTTTATAGGAACAATAGATTTAGTTACTATGAAAGCAAGAATGTATGATGGAGAAAAAGATGAAAACTATAAAATTGCTGATATTCCAAGTGAACTATTAGGAGTAGCACAAGATTTTAGAGCAAGAATGCTTGAAGAAATAGTTCAATTCGATGATGCTTGTATGAATAAATTTTTAGATGGAGTTGAACTTTCTATTCATGAGATTAAAACATGTATTAGAAAAGGTGTTCTTACTGGTAAATTCTTTCCAGTATTATGTGGAACATCATTTAAAAACAAAGGTGTTAAAGGTGTTTTAGATGCTGTGATTGATTATTTGCCTAATCCATTAGAAGTTGCAAAAGCTAAAGGAACTGATGGTAACGGAAATGAAATAACAATAAACCCTAATGATAATGAAAAATTTGTTGCATTAGCTTTTAAAGTTGCAACAGATCCATTTGTTGGGCGTTTAACATTCATTCGTGTTTATTCTGGAAAACTTAGCTCTGGTACATATGTATATAACTCAAATCGTGGTGAAAAAGAACGTATTAGTCGTTTGGTAAAGATGCACTCAAATAACCGTAATGAAGTAGATGAGGTATCTGCTGGTGATATCTGTGCTGTTATTGGCTTAAAATCTACAACAACTGGTGATACACTATGTGATGAATCTATTGATATTAAACTTGAAGCAATGGAATTCGCAGAACCAGTTATTAGTCTTGCTGTTGAACCAAAAACAAAAGCTGATCAAGAAAAAATGGGTGTTGCTTTAAGTAAGCTTTCAGAAGAAGATCCTACATTCCGAGTTAGTTCAAATGAAGAAACTGGACAAACAATTATCTCTGGAATGGGTGAATTGCACTTAGACATTATTGTTGACCGTATGAAACGTGAATTTGGTGTACAAGTAAATGTTGGTGCTCCACAAGTTTCTTATCGTGAAACATTTACATTGCCTGGAAATGCTGAAGGAAAATATATTAAACAATCAGGTGGTCGTGGACAATATGGACACTGTTTAATTAAATTTGAACCAAACCCAGGTAAAGGATATGAATTTGTTAACTCAGTTGTTGGTGGTCGTGTCCCACGTGAATATATTAAACCAATTGACCAAGGATTGCAAGAAGCTATGAAATCAGGCCCTATGGCTGGTTACCCTATGATTGATATTAAAGCAACACTATATGATGGTTCATACCACGATGTGGATTCAAGTGAAATGGCTTATAAAATTGCTGCTGGTATGGCACTTAAAGATGGAGCTACAAGATGTGGCCTTGTTATTTTAGAGCCAATCATGTCAGTTGATGTTATTGTTCCACAAGAATACTTTGGTGATGCAATGGGAGATATTAGCTCAAGACGTGGTAACATTGAAGGAACAGAAGAACGTGCTAACGCTACAATTATTAAAGCAAAAGTTCCATTAGCAAATTTATTTGGATACGCAACAGACCTACGTTCATTCACACAAGGTAGGGGGAACTACTCTATGCAATTCTCACATTACGCGCAAACACCTAAATCTATTGTTGAGGAAATTGTAAAAGCAAGAACAAGTAAATAATTGCTTTTTCAAACAATTTATAATATAAAACATCATGTTAAAAGCTAAAAAAAAGATTGCGGATAAACACGACGAAATACTTCGTGTTCTAGATGAAACAGGAACTTGAACTGGAAAATATAAAAATCGTTCATATTTCCATGAACATAATTTATATTATGCAACGGTTGCTGTTTGAATAATTAAAAAAAATGACAGAACTATTTTATTAGAACATAGACACCCAAGTAAAATTAAGAACCCTAATAGATGATGCTTGCCTGGTGGCCATGTAAGTGGTGATGAAACCCCTAGTCTAGCTGCTATGAATGAAGCTAAAGAAGAAGTAGGATTAACAATCCCTTTAAAAAAACTTAAATTTTTATGTCTAACTCCTCCTCAAGAAGATAAGTACAGTTTTACTCATCATTTTTATTACATTTACGATAAGATTTATCCAGGTTTTAAAATTCAGAAAGAAGAAGTGACTGAAATAAAATGAATGAAATATGAAGCATGAAAAAATCTTGTAAAGGAAAACTCTAAGACGGTTTCCCCAAAATGAGAGAAATACAAAAATGCTTTCACAGTTATGGATGAAGTTATAGAGGCATTGTAACCACTATGCTATTGAATAAGTAAAGGATCCATCACAATATGTAACATTTTCTGGAGAAATTGTGGCATAAGCACCAGAACCAGCAACATAAGCCGACCCAACGCTACCACTTTCACTACAAACAGAAAAACCTCATCACAAATTTCTTGGTGCATAAGCTGTTTTAAATGTAAATATTAGCTTATTTGAGAACATAATTGATACATCGCTCCTTTTTAAAGAAAGTAGTACAGTAACCATTTTTCCACATTGGTAAACTTGTGTATGGCCACCTTGAAATATTATTCCCGTTCCCAATGTCATTACATTATCCGCAGGAACTATAACATAATTATTTTGTTGAACACATACAGCAAAACTTGCAGTATAAGTTTGCCCATCTCCATTTGTGTCTGTAAACGAACCGGTTATATTGTATATACCACCATTGAATTGTTTATTAGCGGTAAGTGTTAAAACACCTGTACTTGTATTAAATTCTAATGGTGCAACATTTCCTCCTTCACTTATAGTGTAAGTTGCAGTTACTGTTTTACCTCGGTATGTAAAGACTGGATTACCAGTTGACAATCTTGATTGTGTCAATGTTGGGTATGTGTATGATAATGACGCAACACTTGTTACATTCATGTTTGCAACAGCTGCAGAGTTTTGTTGATAAACAGTTGAGTTATCTTTTGGCGTCATTGTTACTGATTGTGTTGCTGTATCAATTTGTAAATTAATTTGATTGAAATTCAATGCATGAGAATATGTTTGACTA
>JAITDP010000010.1 GCA_031282505.1 Mycoplasmataceae bacterium
TTATAAACAGTAGAATCTGCTTTTGGTTGCACTGTAAATTCACCAGTTATATCATTTCTTTGTGTTAACAACAATTGATTGATGTTTAAACTATTTGAATACTCAGATACAAGTTTATCAAATACCATTTGTTCTGTTACATCTTCGTTTTCATACATAGTATTTGTTTGTGTGTAAAACGGAGAAAGTAAAACAGATGATGGAAGATTTAGTTTTTGTTCAACATCCCATGTAATGTTTGTTGAACCTGAATAAATCTTAGAATAAGGTGATGCAATACAAATGGCATTAAATTCATTTGTAATTTGAACAGTGAAATCATTAGTGTTAGGAAATGCTAATGAAAATTGATCATGCAATGCAGCTGCAATACTTTGTTGAGTTGGAGAAGCAACAAAGTCGGGATTGTCATCAACTCCTAAATGATAAGCACCATCTCAAGTTACTTCACTTGTGTAATTATTCTTTTGATCGTTATTTGTACTTGGGATAAAATTAATAATATATGTAATGGCCATTACAATAGTTCCACTTGCAATGCAACCTAAACATGTATATTTAAATAAGTTTATAGCTGAGATTTTTTTCATTACTTAAAAACTCCTTTCGCAAGAATTTTTAGGCAATATATATATATATATATATATATATGGTTTATTTTGTAAATTACTTATGATATTTGCTGTCATTTCAACTATGTATTATAAACTTTTTGCAAAACAGCTAAAATTAAAAAAATATGGAGCAGATGATGGGAATCGAACCCACGTAACGACCTTGGCAAGGTCGTGTTCTACCATTGAACTACATCTGCATAATGTAATTATATTTCTATAACCTCTTCATCATTATTTTTTTTAAGAGCATTTTTAATATCTCTAGTTGAATCATTATTTTCTTCTTCGTACTCTTTAAAATTTCTAGCAATAATGTTTTTATCATCTTTTTTCAACAAAACATTATTAAATAATTTATTGAAAAAAATAAATGAAATTGCACAAACAGCAATTGTAATAATTAATACCGTAATACCTCAAACTACATTATTATTTTTGTCTCAATGAGGCATTAAGTTAGAAAACAAAAATGATATGTATGTCATTAATAAAGTAATAACAAATGCAAAACAATCATAGTTAATTATTTTAAAATATTTTAATGTAAACATTACGGCTAAGGTAAAACCTATAACTCCAAGCAAAAGATAAATCGAGTTATAGGAAAGTATAGTCGCATCACTATATATGCTAATATATTTTTTTAAATTATCATCGCTTAAATTTAAATGATAGTGTATGTTTAATCATTTCAAAACATCTTCATTAGACACATATCCGCTTCACATCTTACCATTTTTTGCTATCATTCATTCTAGGTGTAATACATTACCTTCAAAAAATAGTAAGAAAATTATTGCGTATAAAAAAGCAAATAGTACAAATAACAAAACCAATAGTCATTTCTTTGTAGTAATTTTGTTATTAGCAATTGATTTCATTAAAAAAGATTTTCAAGTTCTTTTAATTTCAGTGAAACTTTATTATCCTTCTTTTTTAACGTTTTAACTTTACTAATACTATGTTTAATAGTAGAGTGAGATCTGTTATTAAAAAAGTTTCCAATTTTTTTTAACGATAAATTAAACTTTTCATACAAAATATACATACAAATACTACGAACAAAAACAATATCTTTAATTCTTGATTTAGAAGTTACATCATGATATTGCATATCATAATATTTGCAAATTGTTTCAATTGTAGCAGTACAAGAATACTTATCGTTTTTTACTACTTCAGTTAAATTTTCAACATCTTGTTTTCCTAACAAAGTATTATTGTTTTGTTTAGGAAAAACACCAACTCTTTGAATTAAAATATTTAAACTATTAAGGTTTCCATCAAAATTCTGATTTGCTAAATATTGCAAAGCATCATCGGTTAATTGGATATCAAAATTTTGCTGTTTAATTACATTAACAATAAATCTTTTCTTATCATTTAAATGTGTTAATGATATTATACAGTTCATTTCGCCATTAATTAAAGAATATAGAGTTCTGTCTTTTTTTTTAATTTCGTTTAATGGAGTTTTTGATGAAAAAACAATATTTTTTTTATTAGACTTTGAAACACGAATGATTTCATCAACAATATTAATTAAAATTGGTTTTTTACAAAAATATTCAATACCATCGATTAAAATTAAATCATTTTCAAGCAATTTATTTTTTATTTTTTGAACACTAGTTCCACTATGTGACGCATTGAATATTTTTTGTCCAAGTTCACCTGCATCAATCAAAATTGCTTTATTTGTGTTCCATTTTTCTAAATATTCAGTAGCGATAGCGTTCAACAAAGTTGTCTTACCGGTACCTGCATCACCAAAAATTAAAAGTACTGGTCATTTTTTATCGACCATTAGCTTTCCACAGTGTATTGCTTCTTCGTTAAATTTACCAGAAACTAAACTATCAAATTTTATATTGTCACACAAGTCAAAAGAACTGATATTATGATTTTGCTTATCATTTTCTATAAATGACAATATAAAATTCTCACCGCAAATTTCATTAAAAAGATTGTTAAAACTCTTTAAATAACTTTGACTGAATTGTTTAGAAATAAATGAATTATTTATCGACAAAGTTATGGTTTTTTTAAGTAAATCAATTCCAGCAATTTTTAGTTCATTTGTGACTGTTTGCAGGAATTTTTGGTCACTAATTATTTTATGTAATTCCTTAGTACTTTGCGTGAAAAAATCATTTATATTTTGTATAGTTATTTCCACAATATTATTATAAATAATAAACAATATAATAAATATTAAGGACACATAGCTCAGCGGTAGAGCAACCGGCTGTTAACCGGTTGGTCGTAGGTTCAATCCCTACTGTGTCCGCCATCGGCCCGTTGGTGAAGCGACTTAACACATGCGCCTTTCACGTGCACATTCAAGGGTTTGAATCCCTTACGGGTCACCATACGCAGCGTTAGCTCAGCTGGGAGAGCAATTGCCTTACAAGCAATAGGTCACAGGTTCAAGCCCTGTACGCTGCACCATATAATAATATTGACTATGATTTTACTTTTGTTAGGTGCTCCAGGTAGTGGGAAAGGAACTATAAGTTCTATTTTAATTTCAAAACATGGTTTCCGACAAATTTCAACTGGAGATTTGTTAAGGGAAGAAGTTGCTTCAGGGAGTGCTTTAGGTAAGCAAATCGATGAAATTATGAAAAGTGGGAAATTCGTTAGTGCTGATTTAGTTAATAACTTAGTAAAAGAACGAATTACACAATATGAACAACAAAAAAAAAGCATCGTTTTAGACGGCTATCCAAGAAATGTTGAACAAGCAAATTTTTTAGCTAAATATGTTAACATTGATAAAGTGGTTGAATTACATGTAGATCAAGAAACTCTATTAAAACGTTTAGGAGGTCGTTTAATTTGTCCGATATGTAATAAAGCATACAACATTAACACTACATCAGAATATGCACCTAAAAAGGTTGATGACAAATATATGTGTGACAAATGTGATGTTGAATTATTTCAAAGAAAAGATGATAATATTGAAACAATTAAAAAGCGTCTTGAAGTATACGAAGAACAAACATTGCCACTTGTCAAATATTATTCTGATAGAGATCTATTAGTTCGTATTGATGCTACAAACAATACTGAAAGCTTAGTAAAAACTATATTGTCTTAATTAAATTCGCTGTATAACAATTTTTATATAATTGTTTATTCAATTTTGTTTATTGTAAAATAAAGATTTGCTTCAGCATATCCAATTTTATCACCGATGTCAAATAATTTAACATTTTCATCACTTAAATAACCAAAAAGTTTTCCTTGTTGCGCTAATTCTAAAAATGCGTCTGTTATTGGATATTCACCACTTTTTCCAGGCTTTATTTTTTCTAATAAAGGAAAAATTTCACTTGTAAGTGTTGCTCTTCAAAATCCCATATATCGTGATTGGGTTTCACTTGGTGTTGGTTTTTCTAATATTTTAGAAATTTCATTAAGTTTACCTTTTAAAGGAACTTGTGTTGTAAACTCATTAACAGAAAATTTTAATAAATCTTTTTCTTCACCTAAAAAAACTGATAAAACATTTTTGTTTTCTGAAACCTTTACTATTTCCTTAACCACATCATAAGATGAAAATAAACAATCAGGGTTATAGTAAATAAAATTATCGTTTCCAACAAAATCTTTAGCAAGCAAACATGCTTTTGCTGTTCCAGTCATTTCTTTTTGTACAACAAAAGTGAGTGACAAGACCCCCCCCAAACTCTTTTGTAACATATTCTTTTATTAATGGCTTAGCATCGGAAGTAATGATACAGACTTCATTAACCCCAGCACTTAGACATTCGTTTAAAATATATCAAATAGCTGGTTTACAATTTAAGGGTAACATTTCTTTAGGAAATAATTGTGTAATAGGAGACATTCTTGTCCCTTTTCCAGCACATGGAATAACAGCTTTTTTAATCATTTAAGCATTATTATAGGTTCCATTTTTTAATTTTAAAAAAATATCAAAAATAAATATACTTGTATATTTCACTTATAATATTAAACATGAATATTGAATTAGTAAAACAATTGCGAAATATGACACAAGCTGGTGTTAGTGACGCAATTAAAGCATTAAAAGAATGTAATGATGATTTGGATAAAGCATCACAATGATTAAGAGAAAAAGGAATTGCTAAAGCAGCTAAAAAAGCTAGTGCTATTGCAACTGAAGGTATTGCTAATGCAATTACAAAAGGAAATGTTGCAGTAATATATGAAGTAAATTGTGAAACTGACTTCGTTGCTGCTAACGAAAATTTCATTTCACTATGTGATGATATCGGACTAACTTTATTAGAAAGTGGTGAAAACGATATTGAAAAAGCTAACCAATTACTTTTATCTAACGACATGACAATTAACGATGCTTGTGTTGATTTAACAGCAAAAATTGGTGAAAAAATATTTTTACGTCGTTATGAAATAATTGGTAAGGATGATGAACACATTTTCTCTACATATCAACATACTAATAAAAAAATTGCTGTATTACTTACAATTAATTCAACTGTTGATCCAATCATAGCAAAAGACATTGCTATGCATGCAGCTGCTATGGCTCCTAGATATTTAAATAGCAACGAAGTTGATCCGACTTGATTAAGCAATGAGAAAAAAATTATCCAAGACCAAATGTCTGCCGATCCTAAATTTGCTTCAATGATGTCAGACCCTAACATGGCTGGTCGTATTAATGGCATCATTAATGGGAAAGTAAATAAATTACTTTCAGAAGTTACATTAGAAGCACAACAATTCGTAAAAGATTCAAGTAAAACCGTTAAACAACACATTAATGCTCATAACGCTGATGTTATTAAATATACACGTTACCAAGTTGGAGAAGGTATTGAAAAGAAAGTAGTAGATTTTGCTGCTGAAGTTGCTGCTCAAATTAAGTAATGAAGCAATATCATGTTGGATATGTTGCAATTACTGGAAAACCAAATGTAGGAAAATCCACATTAATCAATACTATAGTCAAAAGAAAAGTTGCGATAACTTCATACAAGCCACAAACTACCCGTAATGAAATTAATGCTCTATATAACGATAAAAATAGTTCCATTATGTTTGTTGATACTCCTGGGTATCACAATAGTATGAATAAGCTTGATGAACGTATGAATTCAGAAATTAAATCTGCATACAAAAAAGTTAACTGTGTTTTATTGTTAATAGATCCCACAAGAGATTTTACTAATGAAGACTTTAATGTAATTAAAATGATTAAAAGTTTTTCAATAGATTCAGTGATCTTAGTGTTAACAAAAGCTGATATTACTACAAAATACAATCAAAAAGTTATTGATGTTGTCAAAGAAAAAATTGATGTTAATGATATTGTTTCTATCTCTTCATTAAAAACAATAAACATTGAAACACTTATTAATGTTATTAAAACAAAACTTCCATTAGAAAACAAACCTATTGAAAATATTGAAGATGATGACGATTTTGTTATTAGTGAAATCATTAGAGAACAAATTATTTTTAATACCCAAAAAGAAGTTCCTTACTCAACCTTTGTGTATGTTGAAAGCAAAAAGTTTGAAAACAATTTGTTTACAATTGATGCAACAATTATTGTTGAAAAAGAAACACAAAAACCAATAATAATAGGTGCGGGTGGACAAATGATTAAAAAAATAGGAACACAAGCAAGAAAAGAATTACTAAAAATCTATGATTGCAAAATCAATTTAAAATTATTTGTCAAGGTTGAAAAAGACTGACGTAATAATCAACATTTCATCAATTCTATATAATAATTCGTAATGAAAATTTTGTTATTATTAACATCACTAACATTTTCCGCTCCTTATTCATATGCTGTTACTAATTCTACTGTTGAATTAAAAGCTAATGAAGAGTCTACTGTAGACTCTTCTTTAGAAGTTGCACCACAAGATGCTTATAAATTTATATACAATCGGACATTTTCGTTTTGGGGATCAAATTCTCCTAACACTATTCAGTATGCTGGTACTGGTTGGTTAATTGAACATATTCTTCCTACCGATTCATCTCCTTCTAATTACACCTACTATGCCTTCACCAATTGGCATGTTTCTTGTGATATGCATAAAACACTTCAAATTCATTGAGCGGAACCTGATAATGGAGAAGAAATTCCTGTAAATGGGAAATCACCCGTCAATCAATACATAAGTATAAGTCAAAATAATATTGAATGATGCGATGCATGATATGCTACTGGTATCTTTGAAGAAAAGTATGGTGTTGATGCTTCATTAATTAAAATTACTTTTCCGATTGATAATACTTTTATACTAAATCGGCTAAATAATCTTAATATATATGCAGATGGTCATAACAATTTATTGTTTAATGGTTTCTTTAATTATGATGACTTTAAAAGTACATTTCCATTTTATGTTGGTGGATATCCCGCTAAGAAATGAGATGAAACACAAATTATCGCAGGTTATCCATGTTGATATACTGCAACAGATACGCTTAGACAATTTCATACATTTTTCAACAAAGAAATCAATCATGAAATTACTACCGACATATATTCAATGGCTAATCTATATTCAACTGGTGCAATTACGTGAGGAGCCCCATCTTTAGGTTCTGACAATGAAGGATCATACTACCCTAATAGTAGTCTATGATGAATAGGCGCCGGTGCCAGTGGATCTATGGCAATAAAAGCTGATGCTAATGGTACAGACTTTGAATTGGTAGGACTATATTGAGGCGGTAGTTATGTTTCAGGAACATTTTATACACCATGTTTTGAAGCATTTACTTGAGGCGACCATAATTTATTAAACGATTATAAGAGTAATACGTGAAATGGAACAGATATTACTAATATGGAAAAAAAAGATGATTTCATTAAAATTATTGTCATCGTTTCAATCGTGGTAATCTCAGTTACTGTTGTTGGTATAATATTAAAAGTTAAAGGTAAATCTCTAGGATTTGGAAAAAGTGGAAAAAATAAAAAAAGTGAAACCGGCACAATCTAAGTTGCTTAGCGATTACGCTCGTTTAATAGCACATGTAGGTGTAAATGTACAGCCAAAACAAATTGTATTGATTGACTCAATTATTGAAGCAGCTCCATTGACTGAAAAAGTTGTTGAAGAATGTTATAACATGGGTGCTTCTAAAGTTGTTGTTAAATGACACAATGCTATTGTTAATAAACTTAACTTTAAATATCAAACTATTGACACATTAACTGATTTTAAAAAATATGAGTTAAATGCCATCAAAAAACCTATACTTAAACATGGTGCGTGTCGCATTCGTATTGGTGGAGATTCTCCAGAAGCATTAAAAGACATCGACCCTAATAAAATTAAAGCATATAGTTCTACTCTAAGTGCTTTATTAAAAAAGGTTTCTAATTGAACTATGGCAAATAAATGCCAATGAACAATTGCTTACTATCCAAGTCTTGAATGAAGCAAATTAGTTTTTCCAAAACTTTCACCAACTGCCGCACAAAAAAAACTTTTAGATTTAATTTTAAAAACTGTACGTGTTGATGGAATCAACGATCCAGTTGTGCTTTGAAAAAAACATAACCAAGAAAAAGCAATTATTGCGAAAAAATTAAATGACCTAAAACTTGATTATTTAATTTTTAAAAATTCATTAGGAACTAACATTAAAGTTAAATTAGTAAAACACAACATTTGAGAAAGTGGACAAGCACATAATGCTAATAAAACCTTTGGCTTCACTCCTAATCTTCCAACAGAAGAAGTGTGAGGAATGCCTGATAAAGATGGATTAGATGGAATTGTATATGCTTCAATGCCTTTATCATACAATGGTAATATTGTGGATAAGTTTTATTTTGAGTTTTCAAAAGGCAAAGTTGTTAAATATGATGCACAAAAAGGTAAAGAAGTATTGGACAATATTTTCCAAATTCACAACGCTGATCATACAGGTGAAATTGCATTAGTATCAAAAGATAGTGCGGTTTTTGCAACTAAAACTTTGTTTTACAGCACTTTATTTGATGAAAATGCTGCTTGTCATATTGCATTAGGCGCTAGTTATCCAAGCAATATTAAAAATGGAACAAATTTATCAAGAAAAGAATTATTTAAAAAAGGTGCAAACGATTCAATTGTTCATATTGATTTCATGTTTGGAACAGATGATATTGAAGTAATAGGATACAAAGATGAAAAAGCAATTTCTATTATGAAAGACTGTACATTTTTAATATAAATATTAAAATATTAAAAGATATATTTTTATAAGATTTCATTATCTATAATTAATTAAATGTCTGATGACTTAATTGATAAAATAATCAAAGGATGTAAGAAAAATAAATGTTTTTTTGTTACAGGGCCAGCTGGTGTTGGAAAGACACATTTGGTTAAAAAAGTTTATGAAAAACTTAAAACCCAAGGTGTTAATGTTGTGTTGTCATCAACAACAGGAATTAATGCCTTAAATTTAGGAGGAATAACTGTCCATAAATTATTTGGTTTAACTAACCGAAGTGATATGGGATATATAGGATATATGCGATCATCTTTTTTATTCCGTGGCATCTCCATAAGATTAAATCAAATAGATGTTATTATTATCGATGAAGTATCAATGCTTAGAGCTGATACATTAGAATTGATTAATGCAATTCTTCAAAAAGCATTAAATAATACTAAACCATTTGGTGGAAAGTCAATTATTTTTACTGGTGATTTTTATCAAATTGCTCCAGTTGTTAAAAGTTATGAAACAAAAAAAACACAATGGATTTTTGAAACGCCTGCATGAACAAATGCTGATATAGAAGTTGTTTTATTATCTAAAATATTTCGGCAAAGTGATCCAAAATTTATTGATTTTTTACAAAAAATCCGTGTTGGCAAGTTTGATAAAACAATGGAATCTATTGTTAAAAAATGTGAAAACAATAAATTTCAAGAAGAGGCAACTATTTTTTTTGCAACAAATAACGAGTGTGAACAATGGAATAAAAATAAACTAGATAAAATTCCAGGTGAAAGCGTAACTTTTTTAGCAGAAATACATGGGAAGCGTAATAAAAAATATGCCCACGATAAAGATACAATTGCTCGTGATTGCATAGCAAAAGAGGAATTGGCTCTTAAAAAAGGTGCAAGGGTTATTGCTGTTGTTAACGATAAGAACAACCGCTTTGTTAACGGAAGTATTGGATATGTAACAGATTTATTAAACGAAAAAGGATCTACAAAGTATGTTGAAGTGTTATTTAATGGTGATAAAAAACCCACCATTGTTAAGGCTCATACATGAACAAAAACAAATCTTAAAGGAAAAAGATTGGCAACAATGAAACAAATACCATTAATTCCTGCTTACGCATTAACTATTCACAAATCACAAGGGTTAACACTTGATTCTGCAATTGTTGATTGTGAAAATATTTTTGTTTCCGGACAATTATATGTTGCACTAAGTCGGGTTAAAAAAATGGAAGGTCTTGCAATAAAACATTTTAAAAAAGAACAAATTCTTGTTAACAAAAATGTTGATGATTATTATCAAAAACTAAATAAAAAAGCATAAAAAATATTTTTTATAACCAAATAAGATAATACCTATTATTATTTATATATAATATAAAAAAATGAATCGTATTAGCAAAATCTCCAAAAAAAAACTTGGTAGAATATTTTTAATCTCTTGCGGATTTGTTGCTGTTGGAATAGTTTGTTCCTCTACAGTATCATGTAGTGGTGTTGATAGCAAAATTACTAACAACATGGTTTCTAAGGGAGATGGAAGTAAATTTGCTGATAATATTGATTTAAAAGATGAGATTGTTCAAGCTCTATCTGATAAAGGTTCTTCTGATGCTTTCAAAAAACAAATAGCTAATAAAGTTTTATATCAATGATATTATGAGAATGCTAACAACACAAACCTTCGTGATTACCACATTTATAAAGACAATTGAGATAAATGAACTAAAGATGCTAAAAAAAGTTATGATGATAAAGTTAACAGTTATAAAAGTGATCACAACAATAACTGACAATATTATTTTCAAAACGAAGTTTTAGATCCTATTGGTGCTTCTGGACAATTAATTAATCCAACTACTAATAAAAAAGAAAGTGCAAAAGATACATATGTACGTTACCAATTGTACAATAACATTAGAGATGACTTTAATTCAAAAGTATTTGCAAATGATTATTTAAGTCTTAAGAAACAAAGTGATTCATGAAATGCTAGCTATAATTTATCAAGTCAAATTGAAAAATTATCAGGAAAAAGAGATGCTGATGCTTTAATGGCTCAACCTGATAGATGACAAACTCTTGACTATTATCCATTTTCAAAATCTGGTTATGATCCAAAATTTGATTTAGACTGACAATTTGCTTATATTCAACACGTTTCTTTCTTAGAATACTCTTTAATGAACAATCCATTTTCTATTTCAATGGTATTATGAAAAGGAAATGATAGTGTAGATAAATTAAAATCTGTTTATAACGTATATGACGAAGGTTTAAACCCTACTGGACATGTTCCAACTGATTCTAAAGTCGGATATAATTTTCCAATTTTTAATGATACTAGTAGATATTCACCATTTCAAAATTTCGTAAATGATGGTTTCACTGGTGATGCTCCAACATTCTTTTATGATCAAGCAGGTTCAAATACTAAGTTAGTTAATGTGCCAGTTAATGGTTCTACAAGCAAATATACTGATGATTCTGCCACTTTAATTAAAGTAAATTTATCAACTGATCTATACACTACTTTAGATGTAACATTTTCAGCAACTGCTCAAGCTTTAGTAACTAGTCAAATGAATAATAAAAAAGTTTCAGAAATAGAACCTAATGTTCCACTTTACATTTCTAGTGATGGAAACTTTTTGCCTTCAAACACTTCTATTCTAAAAAACTTCTTGTTCATTGACCCAGCTAACACAGATGATAATTCAGTTGCTACATTACCAAGCGAATTTTATTCTTCTGCACAAGTTTTAGGAACTACTTGAGACAGTGTTACAAATCAAAAAGTTGAACAAGATTATTTAGCTGAAGGTGGACAATTAGATCAACGCATTACTAAAGATAGCGATAACCACTTACACGCTGAGGTATTCAACCACAATTCTGATTATTACAAAGATGGATACACAGATTTAATTTCTGCTTTTCAATTATCTGATGCTAATGATGTCCCACTTCCATATGTTATGATTAGGGAACGTAGTGGTGGCGATGACGGAACTGGCGGAGTACATATGATCGGTGTTGATGGAACTGGATATCTTAGCCAAGATAAAAACACTGGATATTATAGTCACGGTTTATCATCTGACAAATGAACACAAATGCGTGAAAATGATATTTTAAAATTCCGTTCATATACATCTACTATTGGTGATGACAGATATACATCAAATTTTAACCTAACAACTGATGTTAAAAGTTATTTTACTTCTAATGAAGATTCAATCATTTTGCAACTCGCTAACCAAATGAAGGATGTTAAATACTATGATGGTTCTAGCTTTACTAGCAACAATAATGTTGATTTTCACCTAGACTATACATATGCCATGAATACAGTTGATGATCAAACTTTAAATCACAATATTTTTAACTTACCACAAACACTTCCAATTGGTTCTAATTTATGAAAAAATTTATTTGCTATCACTACATTAATTGACAAAATTAATATTTGTCAAAATGTAATCAAAAACTTAGGAGATTCATTTGATAAATTACACGCATTTAATTCATCTGAAGAAAAAAATCTTAAATTTAATGGTGTCAATGCTCCTGATAACTCAGAACAAGACAATTACCCAACTTATGATGTATATAAAAATGGTTTAGCTAGCAAATTTCCATTCGCTGCTACATATTACAATGGTACTAATGCTGATTATGGTACCGTTATTGGAAATAAAGTCTATTACAAAAGTGAAGTTTATAATTTCAGCCAGATAACTTCATATAGTTTGTTATCCCCTATGGTTGCTATTCATATATCAAATGTTTACGCTTATTCTTCTATTGATTATTTATTTGGACAAATTCAAAATGCTACTTATTTCTTTGGCGACGATTACATGAATCAAATCAAAATTGGAAAAATAAATAGTGGTATGGCTAAATATAGTGAACATATATTTACAGCAAGTGAAGAAATCAATGATTTATTAAACTCATTTGGTGGTTCTAATAGTTTCTCTAACAGCTATATAAACAATGCATATGTTAATTATTTAAACAATGGTACACTGCCAATGTTAAATACTAGCAATTATTTTGAAACACCTAATGGTTCTAACTTAGATAATGATGCGATGAACGAAGTTTTAGGATCAAATTTATATGTTCCAGCTACTATCTCATCGCCTAGTGATCTTGTTAAATTAGCTAATGGTGATTCTATATCTTCAACATCTGCATTAACATCTACAGCAATTGCTACATGACAAACTCAAAAGAAAAATGATTTATCATGATTAAAAAACTATTCAGCTGATGAAACCACTTACTTAAAAACACTTGCAAACATTAAATACTTATTAACTGATGAAAATGGCAATTTTAATCCTAAAAATTTCATTGATCAACAAATTTTAAAAATGAAATATGGAAGCAAATATGTTTTCTCTTGAAAAACTCAAGACTCTATAACTTATCAAGATACAAACGTTGGTAATAATTTTGGAACAGTGGAGCCTATCATTAATGGTTCTAGCAGCACTTATGATCTATATAAACTTAAAACTAACTATCAAGATTTATTTGAAAACCGTATGAGTGGCTTAATATCTACACACACAAGTGATGATTATGCTAACACTACTTTTGTTGAAAATTCAAACTACCTTAAATATGCCACTCCAACAAATGTAGCAACTGGTCTTGTTGGTTACCAAGGTTTAACTGCTGGTTTAAGCAATGCAGGTACATTTGAAGATTCTGCCTTAACTTCTAATTTTATTAATGCTAACCCATATAAAGATGCTACTGATGGCACAAAATACCTTGGAGCATTATCTCAATATAACTCATTGGGATACTTTATTGATGTTATAAATAATAAGTATTGAAATCCAAGCACTGGTAGTTTCAATAATATTACAACAGATGTTCAAAACTCTGAACAATTCAAAGAAAGTTTAACTGGATATTTATACAACAATAGAGACAATCAAAGCGTTATTACAACTGTTGTTAATGATTTAAACAACTCTGTTCCAGGTCTTGATGGTTTAGCAAGTGTGATTAAAGATACAATCGATCCATATACAAATTCATCTTCTAATTACAAACCACAACGTCAAACACAAGCTTTAATTACTTCACTTGTAGATAGTGGTTTTTCCGCACAAGACCCAATCGATGGATCTGCTATTGCAAGTCTTCACTTCAAATGAAATAATACTTCTTCTAAATTGCTTGATCAATTCTTCAATGTAATCACAACTCCACAAGAACTAATAAACCCAGATCATAACGGATCACAACTATCATCTACTTTATTCTTAGATGAAAACGGTAGTACAAAATGTACACGTGTTTTATTTGAACAATTAAACAAAAACGCATTTTATGTAAATGGAAACCATCCAAAACTAGATAGTGAATACACAACTATTTGAAATAGCTTGATTACAAAATATGGTAAATCATTAATATACAATTTATTATTTGATGCATCAACAGACAGTGACGTTACATCAAGAACAACCGTTGCTGTAAGAAAATTATGTAATACAAATGGAAAATTGGTAGTATATGATAGAAGATACAACGATCAATTAGGTTACAATTGAGTAAAAGATTATAAAGACAAAAACTAATAAGCTTATTGCTAATATTGTGTCTTTTATATATAATATATATAATTTATTATGTCTAGAAAAGGATTAAAACCCATAATCATTCCTCAAGGTACTACTGTATCAATTAATGACAACGTTGCTGTTGTTAAAGGAAACCTTGGTACACTAACTGTTTCATTTCCAAATATCATTAATGTAGCTATTGATGATAATCACATTAAAGTAACAAGACAAAATGATGAAAAACAAACTAAAATGTATCACGGCACTGTTGCTTCTAATATAGCAAATGCTATAAATGGTGTAACAATTGGTTATACTATTAAATTAAAAATTGTTGGTGTTGGATATAAAGCTATATTAGGTGGAAAAACATTAGAAGTTCACGCTGGATACAGCGGATCTGGTCCTAGAAAGGTTCAAATTCCAAACGATATCAAAGTTACTGTTCCTACGCCTACTGAAATCATTGTTTTTGGATACAACAAAGAGAATGTTGGACAATTTGCTGCTACTGTTAGAAAAATTCGCCCACCTGAACCATATAAAGGTAAAGGAATTATGTATAGCGATGAAATTATCATCAGAAAAGTTGGTAAAACTGCTGAAGGAACCAAAAAATAGTTGCATGTAAATGAAGAACTTTAATATTTGTTTAGAGTTGTCAATCCTAATCCCATGTTACAATTCAGAAAAAACTCTTAATAGATTATTTTCTTCAATTGCAAGACAAAAATATCCTAGTAAATATTTAAAAATTATTGTTGTTAATGATGGCTCTACAGATACTACAAGTGAAATTTTATTTAAATGAAAAGAAAAACTTAATAATTATTCTTTTACAATTATTGAGCAAAAGAACCAAGGAATTGCTCAAACAAGAGAAACATTAATTGAAAATGTAGATACAAAATGATTTACATTTATTGATGCCGATGATTATTTTCAAAAGAATGCTTTTTATAACTTTTGTAAAGCAAGTGATTATGAATCTGTTGATATTATTGTTGGCAAAACATGACGTCAACGTAATAAAGAACGACACAATTGATGACTTTCTAATTCATTAAGTAAAAATATAAAAAAATATTTAAAGAATAATTTATTTTTTATTTGAAACAAAGTTTATAAAACATCTTTTATTCGCGAAGTAAATTTCCATTTTATTAAAGGAGCAAATATGATGGAAGATCAATTTTTCTTCTCTGCTATAGCTTCTAAGATAAAAAAAATCGGTATCACAAGACACTACACATATACATTTGTTCAGTCTAAAAATAGTTTCAGCTCTGTTGTTGATTATTCAAAATATGAAGATCGTTTCAGACAAATATTAGTAAATTTTGATGCAACACTTAAAAATATTTTAAATGATAGAAAGTATGTTCAACTTTCAAAAGATGAGGTTAAAATAATTGATAGTATTGTTTACATATATATTATGAATATATTTTTACTCTATGTTTTATTTCCAGCATGATATAATTTTCCACGAAGTGTTCAAGCACAATTGAGTTTTTTATTTTACAATGAAAAACGTCAAAAAGTTAATGAAATTTTAAATAAATATAATATTGAAATTCGTGCACCGTATGGATGATGAAAAGCTACAACATATTTTTTATTACGTTTAAAAAAACGTTACGATTTATCTAAATATTTAATTTATGTAAAGAAACAAGCAATTTAATTACTTGTCTTTTTTAATAATTTCTTCAATTTTTAACATTCTGTCAATACTTGTATCTTTTCTAAAAACAATTTGTGGAACTTTTCAAGTAGTCATATTTTGACTAAGTTCACGACGAAACACACCACGACTTTGATTTAGTTTTTCAACTAGTTTATCTATACATTCTCTTTTGTATGTATCAACATAAACAAAAACAATCGATTTATCTTTTGTTAAATCTACATATGTAAAACTTGCTGTTTTCAAAACAGGATCATACAAAACATATTTATTAGTATGATTAAGGATACTTAATATTTCACTTTCGCGTTTTGCAATGTTTCTTTCAGCAATTTTATTATTTCTTTGTTGCATTAATATATTTAATCGCATTCATAGCTGCAATTGCACCATCAGCACATGCAGTAACAACTTGTCTGTTTTCATTTTTAGATACATCACCACAAGCAAAGATTCCTGACACAGTGGTTGCTTTTAAATCATCAACACTGATTATTCCATCTGTTGTTATTCCTAACATTTCAGCAAAATCAATAGATGGTGTATAACCAGTATTAACAAAAATGAAATCAGTTGAGAGTTTTTCGATTGTGTTATTTGTTGTGTTTTGCAAAATAATTGAATTAACATTGAAATTATCACCTAATATTTCTAATACTTTATAACCTATGTATTGTTTAATGTTATTTTGCTCAAGTAAAGAAGTATCTAATTCAATTGGAAGTGGTATATCAGAAATTAAAGATACAGTTTTAGCAATCTTAGTTAATTTTAAAGCAGAAGTATATGCTTCAGCTGTATTTCCAATAACTACAACATTTTTTTGTGTAGCAAGTGGCCCATCACATTCTACACAATAACTAATCCCCATGTTTTGATATTCCTTTTCACCATCAACATTTAATTTTGCATTATCAGTGCCGGATGCAATTATTACTGCTTTAGCAAATCAAGTTTTTCCTTCATCACCATATACACATCATAAATTTAATTTTTCAACTATGTTAGTCACAGTACCGTAAATATATTTTGCTCCACTATCAATTGCTTGACTATACATATTTTCAGCAAGAACTTGCCCACTAATATTTTCATATCCAGGAAAGTTACGTAAGTTTTTAATCCCAATTAACTTTCCACCAGGAGTAGATTTGTCAATAAAACCTGTCTTTAAACCGCTTCTAGCACCATATAATGCTGCTGTCAAACCTGCTGGTCCAGAACCGATTATAAAGATATCAAATTGGTTTTCTTCATTAACAATTATTGTCTCAAGAGCCATAAAAAAATTATAATCGAAAAATATTGATTAGCATTTGCTATTGCTTTAAAATCTTATTTATTAAATTTGGCGCACCCAGCAGGAATCGAACCCACAACCTCCTGGTTCGAAGCCAGACGTTCTATCCGTTGAACTATGGATGCAAATGGTGACCTGTATCAGATTCAAACTGATGAATGCCGCCTTGAGAGGGCGGTGTGTTAAGTCGCTTCACCAACAGGCCAATATATTAAAATTATATTTAATATATTAATTAAATAGAGTCAGAAAATTGCGAAAAGTATAGATCTTTATAAATACCATTTTGTTTCAATAATTCATTGTGAGTACCATGTTCTACGATCTTTCCGTGATCCATAACAATAATTTTATCAGCATTTCTGATTGTACTTAGACGATGAGCAATAATAATACTTGTTTTTCCACTCATTAATTTATCCATAGCAATTTGTATCATGTTTTCTGTTTGAGTATCAACATTACTTGTTGCTTCATCTAAAACAATAAATTTAGATTTTTTAGCCATCAAACGTGCAATTGTAATTAATTGTTTTTCTCCAGCACTTATATTTGTTGAATTATCAAGGATTGTATCAAAACCACGTGGTAACATTTTAATAAAGTGGAGTAAGTTTATTTGTTCACAAATTGATTCTAATTGGCTTTGAGAAACGTTTTTTTGGTTATAAATAATGTTTTCTCTTATTGTTCCATTGAATAAGAAAGGTTCTTGTAACACTAAACCAATCATATTTCTTAATTCAGAACGTTTCATTTCGTCAATGTTCATTCCACCAATTTTAATTTTGCCACCTTCTTCATCAAGTTCATAGAAACGCATTAACAAGTTAACAAGAGTAGATTTTCCAGATCCTGTTGCACCAACTATTGCAATCTTTTCACCATATTTAATATGTAAATTCAAATCTTGTATTACAGTTTTTCCAGCGGTATATCCAAAAGTTACATGATCAAATTTAATATCATCGCCATGAGGCAATTTAGTATATGTAACATCCGGAGATATTTCTTCTTCATCTAGTAAATTAAAAATTCTTTTCAAACATACATTAACAGCTAATAGATTTTGAATGTTTGTTGACATAATTGTAAATGGCGAATTGAAAAGGTTAATAAATACTAAAAATGAAGGAATTGATGTAGCAGCAGTTGCATCGTGATGTATGACAAAAATGAAAATTGAAAAAATAATAACAAGAATTTCCATTATGTAGTTTGTGATAGTAAATAACGGTCCAGCTAAACTACTAACAAAAGATGATTTTTTTGAAATAACATATAAATGTTTAATTAATTCATCAAAATGTTCATTCATTTCTTTTTGTTTATTCGATAAACGAATCAATAGTGTATTTGAGAACATTTCTTCAATGTTTGAGTTAACCTTACTTAATGACTCCCAACGCATTTTATAAAGTTTTTTACTCTTATAAACAATTAATGGAATAAATATTGTAAAAATAGGGATGGAAACTGTACATAATAATGCCATTCTCCAGTCTAACATAAACATAGCTGCTAATAAACCAATTAGATAAAAGAAGCCACTTATTATTTGACAAACAGATCCAATAAAATTTCCAGCAACTGAATTTGTATCATGTAGCATAACAGTCATGTTATGACCAATACTACTATTGTCAAAATATGACAAAGGTAATTTATCAAGTTTTTTAAATAACACCCTTCTAAATTTATCACCACTTCGTTGATCAAAAATAACCCTTATGATGTTATAGGGAATGTCACATAAAAAGAATTTTAGTACATAGAAAATTAATATGATAATTGCGGTATCTGTAATTTTTCTTAAAACATCATTTCCGTTATAAAATTGAAGAAGAGATGTTATGTCTCTAAGCAAGTATGGAGAAGCAATCGATAAAACTACAGAAATAACTGAGTTTACAAAAAGAAATGCACAACATATATAAGATCATTTTCCAATAAAAGAAAATGAACGTTTAATAACACTATTAGATTTAAATATTTTTTTAATCACGTAAAGCCTCCTCTGTGCTCATTTGTTGTAAAGTTATATTACGATAAAATTCACAACGAGAAAATAATTGTTTGTGAGTTCCAATGTCAACAATATTACCATTGTTTAAAACAATAATTTTGTTAGCTTTAATAATTGTAGATATACGACTTGCTACAATAATCTTTGTAGATTTTTTATATTTAGCAAATATTTCTTTTCTAACTAATGAATCTGTTTTGTAATCTAACGCACTAAAACTATCATCAAAAAGCATAATCTCTGGTTCATTAGCAATCGATTGAGCTATAACAATACGTTGTTTTTGACCACCAGAAATATTAACAGAGTTTTGTGAAATCATGTAATTATATTTTTGTTCCATTTCTTCAATAAATGGTTTAGCTTGTGAAACATCAGCTGCAAGTTCTATTTTTTTTGTAGCATCTACAACATTAGTACCTTTGATTCCTATACCAATATTTTCATAAACAGTTCGATTTAATAAATTTGCACGTTGTAAAGAGAAACCAAGTTTTTCTCTTAAAGTAGCAAGTTTCATATTTTTAATGTTAACATTATCAATAATAATCTCGCCGCTTGTTGGATCCATAAATCTAGGTATTAAATTTAATAGCGTAGATTTTCCACATCCAATTGGCCCAACAACACCAATGAAATCACCAGAATTAGCTTTAAATGAAATATCACTAAGAACATTTTCTTTCGCACCACCATATTTAAAACTAACATTTTTGAATTCAATTTCACCTCTTCCAACAAATTTTTGTTTTGCTTCGTTACCATCAGCAATTGTTACTTTAGTGTTTAATATCTCATTTACCCTATTGATTGAAACACGCACTTGTGGAATTATCATAATGAAAACAGAAACACCGATAAACCCATTTACTATAACACTTGCTAACGTTGCATATCCAATTAATGTTGAATAAGATAAAGTTTTTCCTTGTTGGATAAGCCACGCTCCCATTCAATAAATTCCAATAGTCAAGCAACTTAAAGTAAAACTTATCGCTTGTCCTGAAAGTGAACCAATTGAATTAATTACTTCATTGTGGACAGTAACTTCATGAGAAGTTTTTTTAAATTTATTATTATGGAATTTTAATGCATCAAATGCTCGAATGTTTCTAACACCTTTTATTGCTTCACGAACTTGCATGTTCAAAATATCATTACATTTTTGTTGTTTTTTTATGTGCGGTATAACAAAGATGGCAAAAAATAATGTAAGAGCTGTCATTATAACAATCACAGCTGCTGTTAATGCAACGATTTGTCATGGTGTTTGCCCAAAGTTTGTTCCTGTATCACTTGTTGTAGAAGAAGTCTTAAAAAAAAGCATTGATATTAAACCACCAAACGCTTCTCCAGGTGCTGTAATACTTACAACGATTAATTGGCAAAACAATCATTGTAAATAGTCTACTTCACTAGTTGCTCTTCAAATAATAGAAGGAATAGAAAATTTATTTATTTGGTTAAGCGAAAGTTTATTTACTTTAACGAAAAGAGCATGTCTTATGTAAAAAGCAAATTTACATGTAATGTGGTTAGCAAGATATGTTGTAGCTACAACAATTAATGAAAATGCTATAACATAAGAAATTAATAGAGAACAAGAAATAATCACGGCAACAGTTGTTGGTTTTGGAGCATTAGCTGAAGGAACCAAAGCTACAACGTTTGCAACACGTTGTGGAATAGCTAAAACAAAATAAACTTGTGCTACCAACAAAACAAGTAAAAGAGCGTACAACAGCCACTCTTTTAACTTAAATAATTTAAGCAATCTAAACATTGGATATATTATATTTTATATTTATAATATAACTTTTGAAATTATTCAAAAATTAAGGTAATCATAACCAATGGTTTTTTATCGAATTTTTTTTCATATTGTTTAACGATAGATTTTCTAATCATTAGTTTGAATTCTTTTGTATCGATTTTGTCTTTATTTTCAAGCATTTCACCAATGATTTTGTTAGCATCATTGTTGACTTCGTTGTTTATAGTGTTAATGATAGTTGTATTTTGCAATGATTGTCCAATTACTCCAACATTTTCATATTTAGAATTTTTAATAATTTTTTCTTTAGTATTAATTATGTATGAAACAATAATAACACCATTATCTTTCATTTGTACACGTTCAAGGATTGAATTGTCGTCTTCATCAATAAAACCCTTGATATTAATAAGTTTGCTATTTAAATCAATGAATTCGGTTTTTTCATTTGCAACACCATTATTAATTTCAAGTTTTTGTCCATTTACCAATATGATAACATTCTTTTTGCTAAAACCAGTTTTTGACATTGCAATTTGATAGTTTATAAAATTCATATAAAGTCCACTAATTGGAATTATGTATTTTGGTTTAATAAAAGATGCAATAAATTTTAAATCTTCACCACCAGGGATTAAATCTAAATATTTAGAGTTAATTTTTTCACAAGAGTTAACTGAAAATTTATTAATAGAGTCAATTAATTGAGCTTCTTTTTTCTCAAGTCCACTTATTGTTTGACTTGCAAAAATAAATGAATCTTTTGTATTAATTAAAATGTTTGGATTAATTTCATCACATATTTCTGTAAGAACATTAAAGAACACATGTGGATATGCATCAATAACAACAACTAAATTTTTATCATCGTTTGTGGTAGAAGCAAGATCGACAATTTTAAATTTTGTGATATCAATCATTTTATATTCATGCATCTTGTGTAACAATTTAACTGTGTTTGGATTTTGGAAAGCTACAACTTTACCAGCAATACTTGCAGCATTTAAAATACTAACAATTTTGTAAATTTCAAATGAATATAAAGCAATAATAAAACGATCATTATTGTAATTAAACTTATCAGAAAAATATGTTTGTACTTGGAAATTAGGACTAGTAAAACCATTGTTAGTACTAACATTACCAGCAGAAGTTAATAAAATATTATTTTTATTGTTAACGTTTTCAATTATTTTTAATAAATCATTAGAAAGAATTGCAGATTTGCTTGAACAAACTACACAATCATCCATGTATATCATGTTTTCATTGCCAATGTTAAAAATAAAACCTACAGAATTAGGCATAGAGTTAGTAATTTTAAAAGGTGTAACTGTTATATCACCAAATTTAATATTTTCCATAGACTTTATGATATTGAATTTAATATCTGCATTAATAGAGATATTAATAATATCAGCATTAATATTTGTTGTAAAGATAGGACAATTAGGTAGTGTTTCAACAAAAAATTTAATTCCACCAAAATTATTTTCAAACGCAGAACCAATAAAAACACCTTTAATTTTTTCTTTGTTGTCAATTAAATATTTAAAATCAGGAATAGCGCTCTCAAAACCTAAAACTTGGTAACGTTGATAGAATATTCCAACGTTAATAACAAAAAGATTGTCATTAATATTTAAAACATAACAATTTTTACCTTTTTCATCAAGTCCACCAAGTGCGACAAATTCTATTTTGCTCATTATTAAAACGGAATGTAGTTATCTATATTATAAGAAAAATTTATATATAATATAAATGTATAAGAAAGAAACACCTATGTGTTCTCCTGATCTCCTTGTATGGAGTTGGGGCATTGCTTAATTTGATCTTATATTTTATCTATACAAAATATGCCTAAACAAAAAACTAAAAAAGCTGTATCTAAGCGTTTCATCGTTAGTGCTTCTGGTAAAATTAAATTTAAACACACAAACAGAAGTCACCGTGCTTTTGGAAAAACTACTAAACAAAAAAGACATGCTAGAAAAGACGCAATGTTAAACCATGCAAGTAATCATTTAATTACTCGTTGTTTACCATATAGAAACAAAGGAGACAAGAAATAATGCGTGCAACTAACGGACCAGTAACTCGTCAACGAAGAAAAGCTATTAAAAAAAGAGTATCAGGCGCTTGGGGTACAAAACATACAAGTTTTAAAATTGCTCGTCAAACAGTTTTACGTTCAGCTGAATATGCTTACCGTGATAGAAAAGCTAAAAAACGTGATTTTAGAAAATTATGAATTAGTAGAATAAATGGTAGTGTCCGTGAACTTGGATACAATTATTCTACTGTTATGAACGGCTTAAAGAGAAACAATATTTTAATTAACCGTAAAATGTTATCTGAGTTAGCAATTCATAATCCAGAAGTTTTCAAATTAATCATTGAAAAAGCAATAGCTAAGTAATACTTAATGAAATTTGATAAAGAATTAGGTTATAAATTTGATGACAATATATCTGAACGTCATTTGTTTTTAATTGATAGTGATGGAACTAAACATACAGATATTTCTCTTGCTGATGCTATTAAGCTAGCAAGTAGCAAAAAAATGAATGTTGTTTTAATAGTCCCATCTAATGGCGACAAACAAGCAATTGCTCGTGTTGTTGATAAGGGAAAATTCTTGTTTGAAGCTAAAAAGAAAGATAAAGAAAAGAAAAAACTTGCTCAAAGTTCTAAAGTTAAAGAAATCACTGTTCGTCCACAAATAGGAGATAATGATTTATTGCGTTTTGCTAATAACGCAATTGATTGATTTAAACAAGGATTTCAAGTTAAATTACGTATAAAGACAGTTGGTAGAATGAAAGAACGTATAGATTTAGTTAATGCTGTGTATGATAAATTTCTTTCATATATTGGAACTAATGGAAAAGTACAACAACCATTAAAGAAGCTATCACCAATTTTTCACTCTGCCTTCTTGGTTCCTAATAATAAAAAATAACAAAATTGTTTAAAAAAAAGGACTGCATTGCTGCAGCCCAATCTAATTTTAGATTGCCATGAATTCATTTGGCAATACGAGAAGAATAGTAACTCTCGTTGCTAATTTTCTATTGCTAGAAACTCAGCTTCATATATATTATATATGTTTTTTTAATAATTGTGTAGTAAATTTTTTTTGCATATAATTATGGACAATTGTTGAACAAAATACAAGAAATATTCAATATATATATATATATATATATATATACTTAAAAGCGTCTATAAACAAGGAGGACAATTAAAATAATGAGAGGCTTTTCTTTTTTTAAAGTGTTCACTAGTTTAATGTTGACATCAATAGTTGCATTGGGTGCATCTTATTTATATTTAAATCAAAAAACAAAGACATATACTAGCAAAACTAACCATGATCACGTTAGTTGAAATGGTCCTTATACAATTACTTCGCCATACGTTTCAGAAGATGTTACATCTGAAAATATTAAAAATAGATTATCAAGTGAATTTTCTGCAGCCTTTCCAAATTCAAATGATTACGATATTATTGATATTGATACGGTTGCTCATACAGCAACGGCAAAAGCTAAATCTTATTCGAATTTATATTCAGGCGAAACAAATATTAGATGGAATCTTGAAAATAAAATTAATTTACCATTTGCTAATGTAACATTGAGTTCTTTTTATGCTGGCGGAGAAATTTATGCTAATGAAAATATAGCTATTACACAAGATAAAATTTTCTCAAGATTATTGAATGAATATTCTAATAATATTAATATAAATCAAATTCTTCTTGTCCCAATTGATAGAGTTAATGGGACATATAGAGTTGAACCAAAAGCCGAATCTACTATTTACAATAATGCTTCAACTATGGCTGTACAAATAAATGTCGAGGCTAACATCTCTTTAGATTACACTCGTGTAAGTTTAGAGCCTTCAAATACAAACACCGGTGACCCTGTTGTTAAATACCGTGGAGCAGTAATTAGTAATACTGATAGTAAACTTGCATGAACAATAAAAGATGGTGCTAGTACATCTGTTAGTGCCCCTTTAACTTTTTCAAATGGAAAATTAACATTTAATGTTGGTACTAACCCCAATTATGTAACTACTTGAGTGGGTAAAATGATCGAAATAACTGCAACATATACCGCTCCTGATAATTCAACATATAAAGCTACAAAGAATATATTTTGTCGCCCTTTTTCACTTAATCTAGTCACACATATTTGTCAATCTGATTTAACTGATAAAAATTTAACTTGAAGAACATATAGCATAGAAAATAAATATAGCATCTTCTATCAATTAAATGGTACACCTTGAGGATATAGAACAGATGGTAGTGATTCTTATGGTGGAATAAATATGGGTAGCTATCTAGAGTTTGTGTATGCTGACACAACACAAATTGGCAATTGACTTGCGAAAGCAACAAAATGCAGTTTTAAATTTTATTGTGCAGCAAGAGACGTATCTAACAACCCTCCATATACTGTAGCAATAAAAGTTTTGGTTGCTTTTTAGTTTTTATAATAATAAAAAGTAATAATGCAGAATTTTATTTCAATTATAACCCCATGTTATAACACGAAAATAGAATACCTAGAAAAGTGCCTTAATTCTATCAAAAATCAAACATACAAAAACTTTGAATGCATCATCGTTAACGATTGTTCTACCGATGTAAAAACAATTGATTTTATTAAAGAATACATCAAAACAAATAAAAATTTTTATCTTATAAATAATGAAAAAAATTTAGGTTGTGGGATGACAAGAGAAAATGGTCTTAAGCATGCAAAAGGAAACATTATTATGTTTAGCGATAGTGATGATTGATGAGAACTTAATGCTTTTGAAATGATAAATGATATATTTAGCAAAAATAATGATTTAGACATATTTTCATTTAATTTTTTTGTTGATGATATCAAACAAAACCAATGCTATAATGGATTTTCATGCAATGCTATAATAGATCCAAATTTGACAGTTAATATATTAAATGACAAGCCTATGGTTTGAAGCAAGGCATACTCATTTAAATTTCTCAAATCTCAAAATATAAAACATTTCGATTCTAATAAATATGGCGAAGATGTTTATTATCAAATTCTTGCTTACACTAGAGCAAAAAAATTTTATGTCACTGACACGCCATTGATTCATTATCGCCAACAAAACACAACTGACACATTAAATTTTAATGCAAATTTTGAAAAGAAAGCAAATGATTTATTATTCTATTTAGATAATGCTTATCAAACAATTAAAAACGATGATACAATCTATGCAAAAAATTGGAAACATGTATTTAATTATTTATTTACATATCGAATTGTAAATTTCTTTATTCCTAAAAATAATAACCAACCATGAGTTCAAACGTTATTAGAAAAAGCAAATAAAATTTATAGTGAAATATAAATTTTATCTTGTTATTTCAATTCATTCTTCATCAACAAAATAAGGGTTAGATTTATTGATATGATCATAATACAAAATACCATTAAGGTGATCGATTTCATGTTGCAAATTTATAGCTAAAAAATCTTCTGCAATAATTTCAATTTGTTTGTTGTTAATCAAATCATAAGCTTCGACAATAACTTTGCTTCTTCTCGGAACAATACCATCATGTTTTTTTTTAACACTTAAACATCCTTCACCACCAGATAAAAAACACTTAGACTGACTATATGATTTAATTTTTGGATTAGCTAACAAATAATGGTATGTATTTTCACCATTAGAAAAATGGATATAAATAACTTGCTTATTTCATCCAACTTGATTAGCAGCAATTGCAATCCCTGGAACTATATTGTAATCCTTTGCTTTATTATCATATGAGGCATCAATATATTTAATCATGCGATCTAAATATTGTTGGTCTTCATTATTTAAAGGAAGTGTTAGTTTCTCAAGGTGACTACGTAAAATATCTTCATTATCATATTTTAATCACTTTTTTGTTGCTTCCATGTTATCATGTCACTATACATAATACTTCAACATATCGTTGCTTTGTTTCCAACCTGGCGAGGTTAGTAAAGCACTATTATAGTGACATAAAATATTATAAATCAATAGATTGTGTTTTAGCAGTGATGTATTCCTCTTCACTATTGTTTAGGTCACCTTTTTTGAACATTGTTACTGATTGTAATTTTTCATCACTATCGATATTCATTAATTTAACACCACTTGTACTACGTCCAATTGTATTAACTTCTGATAATGCAAACCTAATAATTTTTCCTTTATTAGTAATCATTAATGCATCCTCATCTCCTTGTACAGCACTAATATATATTAATTTTCCAGTCTTTGGTGATACCTTCAAAGTTTTTACACCTTTTGCATTACGTTTAGTTTTACGATATTCCTCAACATCTGTAAGTTTTCCAACACCATTAGCACCGACTGAAAGAATTTTTGTTCCATTAGAACTATTACTAGCTCCAACAACATATTCCTTATCTTCTAAATCAATTCCACCAACACCAGCAGCTGTTCTTCCCATAGTTCTAACTTGAATTTCATCAAATCTAACCATGTTACCATTATTTGCACCAATGTAGATTTCATCATTTGGTTTAATATTCATAACATTGAATAATTTATCACCTTCTCTTAACGATATAGCAATTTTTCCATTGCGGTTAATACGTTCAAATTCAGATAAAGCAGTTTGCTTAACCACGCCTTTATATGTACAAAAGAATAATTTGTTTTCAGAATAGTTCTCAATAGGTAAAATTGTTAAAATATTTTCACCTTTTTCAATACCAATGATATTAATTGCAGGAACTCCTTTAGAAGTTTTATTTCCTAAAGGAACTTGGTGACCACGAATACGGTAAACTTTTCCTAAATCACTGAATAACAATAAATCCATGTGAGTGTTAGCAGAAATAATACGACTAACTCCGTCATCATCGTGTGTTTTAGCACCAATAACACCAACTCCACCACGGTGTTGAGCTGTATATGTATCAATTGGTAAACGTTTTAAATATCCACGAGAACTCATAGTAATAAGAATATCTTCTTTAGGAATTAGATCTTCATCTTCGATATCACTTGTAATATCAGTTCTAATAACCGTTCTACGTTCATCGCCAAACTTCTTAGTTATTTTATCAAGAGTTTCAAAAATTATTTCAATCTTTTTATCATAACTTTCAAGAATATTTTTATATTCAATAATTAAATCAGAAATTTTCTTTAACTCATTTTCAATTTTAGTACGTTCTAGTCCACTAATGCTACGTAATTTCATTTCTGTAATAGCTTCAGCTTGAATTTTATCAATAGAGAATTTAGAAATTAAATTATTAATAGCACTTTCATTGTCATTAGCTTTCTTTATGATTTCAATGATTTGATCAATGTTGTTAGTAGCTATGTGTAGACCTTGAAGGATATGAGCGCGAGCTTCTGCTTTAGATTTTTCAAATGTTGTTTTTTTAGTCAACATATCAATTTGGTGATCTAAATAAATTTTTAAACAATCTTTAATATTCAAAATTTTAGGCTCACCATCTACTAACGCTAACATATTAACAGCAAATGTTGTTTGTAATGAAGTTGTTTTATAAAGTTGATTTAACAAAACTTCAGGAATAACATCTCTTTTTGTTTCAATTTCAATTTTAATACCATCGCGGTTAGAATAATCTTGAAGATTAGCAATTCCTTCAACTTTTTTATCTTTAGCTAATTCAACAATTTTGTCAATTAAAGATTTTTTACTTACCATATATGGTAGTTCTTTGATTGTAATAGTTGATTTTCCATCATCTCTATAGTCAATTTCGATTTTTGCACGAACAGTAACGCTACCATGACCAGTTGAAAAATAATTGTGAATTCCTTCTAAACCAATGATTTCAGCACCGGTTGGGAAATCTGGTCCAGATATTACATTTTTAATATCTTCAACTGTAGCATCTGGGTTTTTAGCAACAAGTTTAATTGCATCAGATAATTCATTTAAGTTATGAGGAGGAATGTTAGTAGCCATACCAACAGCAATACCGTTAGAACCATTGGCAAGCATATTAGGAAGTGCACATGTTAAAACCTCAGGTTCTTTTTCGCTACCATCATAGTTATCCATTCATTTAACTGTATTCTTTTCAATATCTTCAAGAATCAAATCTCCTACTTTACTCAAACGAGCTTCGGTATAACGCATTGCGGCTGCACTATCATCAGTAGAACCAAAGTTACCGTGTCCATCAATCAAAGGGTAACGCATAGAAAATCCTTGTGCCATTCTAACCATTGTTTCATAAGCAGCTGTATCACCATGTGGGTGGTATTTACCGATTACTTCGCCAACAATCCTTGCAGATTTTTTATGTGGCTTATCACTACTAAGTCCTAAACCATATGCAGCAAATAGTACACGTCTATGAACTGGTTTTAATCCGTCTCTTGCGTCTGGTAATGCACGTGCTACAATAACACTCATAGCATACTCCAAAAAAGAGCTTTGCAACTCTTTCGAAATAGATTGATCTA
Organism: Mycoplasmataceae bacterium; assembly: GCA_031282505.1. GTDB lineage: Bacteria > Bacillota_I > Bacilli_A > Mycoplasmatales > Mycoplasmoidaceae > Malacoplasma_A. The sequence continues at coordinate 29,738 of JAITDP010000010.1, forward strand.
AGATTTTTGTTTTGCTTAGATCTTCTCTAATTTGCTCAATACTTTTATTTGCCATTTATGATATAAAACTTCTTACTTATATTATATATAATATTAGGTAAAAAATATCAAAAAAATAAATAAAATTATTTTAAATGTTTCTCTAAAAAATTAACATATTCTTCTTTATTTTTTAAGAATCAATCAGGAATTTCTATTGAAGCATAAATTTTGTTTTTTTTGTTTCAAGATAATTCACGGTAACTTTCTCATTGTTCAGAATTATAATTTTCAATTTCATCAATATTAATATTGAAAGGACGACCAGAACTTTCGTTTTTTTCTTTTTGAGTACGCAAAAAAGTAATGTAAGCACTTCGGTCTTTTAAATATCAAACAGGAACGGCTTGAGATGCTGCAATACGCTTAGTATTTCATGACTCATTTCTAAAATCATTTCATTGTTCGTCGGTCATGTTTTTTATTTGTTCAATACTATATTTCATAAATGTATTATAGTATAATCTCTATATAAATATGGGTATTCAATATAAAGATGATGATATAAAAGTATTATCAGGTCTTGAACACGTTAGAAAACGTCCAGGAATGTATATTGGTTCTACTGACATTAACGGAATGGATCATTTAATTTGGGAAATTTTTGATAACTCAATCGATGAAGTAATTAGTGGTAATGCAAGCGAAATTACTGTCACATTAAAAAAAGATAATTCAATTGTTGTTAAAGATAATGGAAGAGGAATCCCTATTGGTTTAAATAAAACAACAAAAATTAGTACAGTGGACACAGTATTTACTGTATTAAATGCTGGTGGAAAATTTGATAATAACGCATATAAAAGTGCTGGTGGATTACACGGTGTTGGTGCTTCTGTAACGAATGCATTAAGTGAATGGTTAAATGTAACAGTTATGCGTGAAGGAAAAATTTGCGAAGCTAAATATGTTAATGGTGGTAAAATCATTCAACCACTTAAAGAAATAGGAACAACAAATAAAACTGGTACAATTGTTCATTTTCTTCCAGATCCTAAAATTTTTAGAGGTTTAATTTATAATTCCACAACCATTGAAGAGCGTATAAGAGAGTCTGCTTTCCTTTATAAAAATCTAAAAATTATTTTTGTAAATGAAAATACAAATGAGAAAAAAATATTTGAATCACAAAGTGGTATTTCTGAATATGTTACATTTATTAACCAAGGTAAAACAGCTTTGCACCCTGTTTATTATGTTGAAAACAAATCTAATCAAATAGAAGTCGAAATCGCTTTGCAATATACAACTGGCAATAGCGAAATTATTATTTCATTTGCAAACTCTGTTAAAACACGAGAAGGCGGCAGCCACGAGACATCTTTTAAAGCTAATTTAACTGAAGCTATTAATATATGTGCACGTAAATGAGAAATGCTAAAAGAACGTGATAAAAATTTCGAACGTGATGATGTCTATGAAGGTTTAACTGCAATTATTTCTGTTCGTGTTCCAGAAAAAATAATTCAATATGAAGGACAAACTAAAAATAAATTATTTACCCCAGAAGCACGTACGGCTATTTCAAATGTTTTTTATGAAAATTTTATTTATTGAATGGAACAAAACAAAAAATATACTGAAAGAATTATTAATAAAGCTCTATCTAGCCGTGATGCAAGAATTGCAGCAAAAAAAGCTCGTGAGGATATTAAAGCACTTAAAAATACAAACAAATTAAATGGTATAAAATCTAGCAAACTTACTCCAGCACAATCAAGAGATTATGCAAATAATGAATTATTTTTAGTTGAAGGAGATTCCGCTGGTGGCACCGCAAAATTAGCTAGAAACAAAGTTAATCAAGCAATCTTACCGTTGCGTGGTAAAATCATTAACGTTGAAAAAGCTAAACTTAAAGATTTGTTAGCGAACGAAGAAATAATCACAATAATTACATGTTGTGGTACTGGAATAAGCAGTGAATTTAAAATGGAGAATCTTAAATATGATAAAATCATCATTATGACTGATGCAGATGTTGATGGTAGCCATATTCAAATACTTTTATTAACTTTCTTTTATCGTTTTATGAAACCTTTGATAGAACAAGGACATATTTATATAGCAATGCCACCTCTATATAAATTTGTAAACGCACATTCAAAACAATCATGTTATGTTTGAGACGAGGATAAGCTGAATGAAATGAAATCTAAAACAAATGCTTATTCAATTCAACGTTATAAAGGTTTGGGAGAAATGAATGCTAGTCAATTAAAAGAAACAACTATGGATAAAGCAAGTCGACAATTAATTAAAGTTTCAATTGAAGATGCTGCACTTGCTGAAAGGAGAGTTACGGAATTAATGGGTGATGACGCTGCTATCAGAAAAACTTGAATTGATAACAATGTTAACTTCATTTCGGAAAGTGAATAATGATAAATAATCGTTCAATAATTGTTTCAATAATTGTATCAATTTTAATCGCTGTATTTTTTTCAGCTTTTGCATTGCTTTTTATTTTTTTTGGGAATACATTAAAAAATATTTTAATATTCACTTCCATATTTTGTTTAGTCAATTATGGACTATGTGTTGGTTTTGCCTTATATATCTTAAATTCCAAATATCGTTCACAATCAGCTAAGATATGTTGATTATTTTGTGTAATAACATTGCCAGTGGTTGGTATTATTTTCTTTTTAATTTTTGGAACCATTCCTTTTTATATCAAAAATGCAAGGGAAACAAATAAATACCAAGCAAAACTTATTTCCTATGAAAAATACGATTTTACTAATGAGTTCTTAAAGAAACATGATAAATTTTCAAACTTTAAATTTAATTTTGAAAATATGAGATCGCCAATATATAAGAACAATGAAGTTAAAAAAATTATTAATAATAACTCTAATATTTTAAAACAATATTTAAAACTAATTGCACAAGCAAAAAAAACTATTTGCATCCAAACATACAAAATTGATGATGGATGTTTTTTTCTTACAATTGCAAAGGCTTTAATCGATAAAACAAAAGCCGGAGTTAAAATAATTTTAATTTATGATTGGTTTGGTTCTGGAAGTAAAATCAATTATCGCGTTATTGAAAAAATGAAAAACGCTGGTATTGATGTTGTTGTTTTCAATCCTAAAGGAAGAATCCCATATAAATCATTATCAAATTTTAGAAACCACCAAAAATGTTTAATAATTGATAACGAAGTTTGTTTATATGGATCTGCTAATTTAGCTGATGAACATATTCTTGTTAACACTACTCGAATTATGTATAGCGATACTATGTATATATTACAAGGCGAAATAGTTAATTCTATATCAATAAACTTTTACTCAAGTTATCTAACTCTTACCAATGCAAATAAAAAGAAGATTAGTAACACTATTAAAATGGTTAATTTATTAAAACCAATTCCTGCTAGTGGTTCATTACCACTTCAATTAACAACTGGTATGCCTGTAACCCAAATTAACAACATCAGAAGTAATTTTCTTTTAGCTATTCAAGAAGCAAGAAAATCAATCAAATTTATTTATCCATACTTTTCTCCGACAGAAGATATTTTAGCTGCATTACGTATTGCTGCAATTAAAGGTGTGCAAATACAAATAGTTGTTCCTACAAAAAATAATGAAAGTATATTTACTTGTTCGTTAAATAGGCATACATATGGAAAATTAATTAGCTATTCTAATGTTAAAATCTACGAACACACTACTTTTATCCATACAAAAATGTTAATAGTTGATGATGAATTTTGTTTCTTCGGCTCATCAAATCTTGATAACCGTTCATTAAAACTAAATTTTGAAAATTCATTATGCTGTATTGATACTAAATTAGCTAAACAATTAAATGAGGTTTTCGAAGAAAAAATCACTGAATCAAAAATAATTACAATTGAATTTTGAAATAAAATAAAATTTAAAAATAATTTAGCAAATATATTTTTATCAATATATAAACCATTAATGTAATTAATTGTTTTCTTTTAAATAATTAATAACAAGTTTGTTAAAATTTTCTGTATCTTCATTGAAAGGGTTGTGATTAGTATTCAATAAATTAACAGTAATATTTTTGCATATTTTTTTAAAATAAAATAATGTTGAATATGTTGGAACAATTCTATCGTTTTTCCCTAAAACCAAAAGTACTTTTTTATTTTCAAAAAATGATTGAGCGCTAGCAAACAATTCTAATGTTTTAGGAGATATTATTTCTAATAACAAAGGTAGGTAGCTTATTTTAGAACCTAACCAACCCGCTAAACTTGCTATGTTATTTTTACTACTAAGACTATTTTCATTAACTTTAAAATCATTTAAAGCATTGTTTTCATACTCATGTTTATACTTTTCATTATCCGCATATGATAATATGGCAAGTGATAGTGGACACTCAAGTATTACTAATGAAATCTGATCATTAAATATTTTGCATAAATATTGTGCAATTCCTCCACCCATAGAGTGTCCAAAAATAATAAATTTTCTTTCTCCAATATTTTTATTTATGTAATCAATAACAAATTGAATTATTTCATTAAATTTTGGTATGCTGGTTTTATTATCTCCATGTCCTGGAAGATCAGGATTGTGGAAAACGTATCCTTGAGCTTCTAATGCTCTTTTAGTACGAAAATGGCTGTTACCAAAACTTGTGATTCCGTGTATAAATACAACATCTTTTGCAATCATGGCAAATAGTATAATATTTATTATAAGGAGACGTACTCAAGTGGTTAAGAGGACACCCTGCTAAGGTGTTAGAGGCGTAAGCTGGCATGCGTTCGAATCGCATCGTCTCCGCCATAAGTTTATGAGTTTTATAAAAAAAAATAACGAAAAAAAAACAAAATGATGAAAAACTAACGAGCAAGCAGAATTCAAGAATTTTGCTGGTGCAAACTATCGTGTTGCTTCAGGAATTATGGTTCTTTTTATGATTGGACTTATCATTTTGGGATTAGCTGCAGTTGTTCATTCTACAAAACCATCTGAAAACCCAGCAACTTTTAAAAGTTTATTATGAATTGGTGCTTCTTTTGTTTTTGTATCAATTTTTGGTTTATTTGTTAATATTATTCTACAATTTTCAAGAGTTAAAAAAAATATAAATAAGGATAAAAAACTTAAAGAATATAACGAAAAACTAGCATTACGTGAAGAAGCATTTAATAAATCTAGACGAGAACGTATTGGTATTAGTAATGCTGAAAAAGAAGATAATAAAAAAACTAAGAAACACTAATGCGAATATTGGGTATTGATCTTGGCACTAAAACAATGGGATTAGCCATAACTGACAATACGCAAACAATTGTTAGTGGCATTTCAAATTTCGAATTTAAAAAAAATGATTTTAAACAATGCTACAACAAGATACAACAAATTATAAATTTGTATAAAAATGAAATTGAAAAAATTGTTATTGGGCATCCTTTAACAATTACAGGACAAAAAAATTCTTGAACATTACAAGTTGAAAAATTTTGTAATGAACTTTCTTTACTTCACACTAATATTAGTGTTGTTTTAAATGATGAAAGATTCTCTACCGTTAAGACAATTGATTTTTTGAAATACGAATTGGATTTAAAAATGAGTAAAATTAAAAAGATTAAAGATAAAATGAGTGCTGTAACTATTCTAAATGATTATTTAGAAAAGGTGAAACATAAAAACAGCAAAAATACTTAGTAAAATTGTTAAGCAAAAACATCCTCAAAAAACTCAAGGTCTATCAAAAATAGGTTGTCTTTCTTCAAAAATTGTAAATATTTTTGCATCATCTTGGAATCTACGATCGTGGAAAGGTTTTAATAATTTCGTTTTAACATTATTAATATTTGTGTGGTCCTTAACATCCTTAACATCTTTAATAATGTCATCAACATCGTCATAAGGTAGTGTTTTATAACCTTGTGGAATTTTTCTTGGTTTACTGTCACGATGTGGAATAAACATTTTGTTTGTTGTTATATTTTTACTTGCCATTAGTTTTAAAATAATATTTTCTACTCCAACAGGAATATTTTTAATTTCACTAATTAAAGGAATATCGTAGTCAATAGGATAATACAATGCATTTATTTTATTCTCGTCATCTCCTTTATATTCAAAAGGCTTTTTTCCAATCAACATTTCATACATAATAATTCCTAAAGCATAAAAATCGAATTGTACACCTATATCTTCAATAATTTTTCTTCTTCTTTCTTTATCTTTAACACCACGTAATTCTAGAATCTGAGGAGTTAAATAAGGAAACGTTCCAAATATTTCATCTTCTATTGTTCCATTAGATTTATCATCTCTAAAAGATGTTGCAATTCCAAAATCAATTATCTTTAATGTAATTCAATTATCAGAAAGAATAATATTGTCAGGTTTCAAATCACGGTGAATAATTTTATTTGCAAAAGATTTGTGCAACTCTTTTAGAGATTCAAGTATTTTAATAGTAATATAAAGTGTTTCATCAACCGAAAGATGTCCTTGACTGTTTATTACACGCGCAAGTGATTCTCCTTCAATATATTCCATTACTATGTAAAAAGTCTCAGGATCAATGTATCCGCGCTCATATACCTCAGCTGTATATTCGCCGCCCTTTTTCTTTAATCTTCCAAGTGTAACACTTTCATCTCAAAATTTTCTTCATTCGTTTTCAGAAATATCACTAGTTTTTTTAATAATCTTTATAGTAACATTCTTTTTTTTGGTATCTGAATATTCTTTAATTACAACATTTGTATCAGTTGCTAAATACAAAACCGAATTCATTCCACCACGAGCAATAACTTTTCTTACCTCGTAATGTCCAAGAATTATAGCACCAGGACCGTAAGTTTTATCTTTTTCCTTTTCAGAAATTCCTTTACTAGTTTTTGCCATCTGTAAATTTAATTACAAAACTTGTCATATTATCATTACTATCTTGTTTGTAAGCTGTTTCAACAATGTCTTTAGCACATTGAGAAAATTTTGATGTGTTATTATTTATGATTTGAATAATATCATTGTTTTTAACCCAGTTATAAACTCCATCAGAACATATGTGAATAATATCACTTGCATTAGCGGTGAAAGATTTGTAATAACTATCATGTGTTTTTGGTTTTTTAAATGACTCAATACAATTAGTTAAAGATAATAAGTGATCTCGGTTAACATCAAATGCCTTTTTTTCAGCATTATTAATTTCAGTAATTAAAGATGGGTTTTTTTTACGTTGAGAATCAAATTGCATACGCAACATATTATTTAAATTGTGATCAAATGAAATTTGTTTTCAAACATTTTGTTCATACGAAAAATAAAAAATACGTGTATCACCCATATTCGCAGTTTCAACTAAATTTCCTGTCACTAAAACAACACAAATTGTAGTTCCCATTACTTTTCCATTTTTGGTATGTTTAGTAATATCTCGTGAAGCCTTTTTTAAAATATGGTTATAAAACCAAGAAAAATTATGAATCTTTTTTTTCTTTTTAAAACCAATAAGGAAATTGTTTGCAAGCAAACGAGAAGCAACTTGAGAATCATCATCACCACCAATACCATCACATACAACTACAAGTAGTTGATTAGATTTGTTGTAAGCTGAAACGTAAAAATCTTCATTTCGTTCACGTCTTCCTTTTTCACTATAAGCTGATATCAATGTAGATGTATTAATTTTCATTTTTTGCACGCAATTGTCCACAAGCGGCATTGATATCAACACCCCGCTCTAGACGAGTTATAGCCTTAATTTTGTTTGCAAGTAGAGTTTTGATAAAAGAATCTTGGTTATCACTGCGCACAAACGAATGTTCGGCAATTTTATTATATGGAATGATATTAATATAACAATTCATTTTTTTTACTAACTTTATAAGTTGTTTTGCATTTTCATTAGAATCATTAACGCTCTTTAAAAGAAGATATTCAAAAGTTATTTTTCTATTGGTAATTTTTTCATATTCTGCAAGTGATTTAAAAAGCTCATGTAATGGATATGCAAAATTGATAGGCATAATTTTATTACGAATTTCATCAGTTGGAGCATGTAACGAAATTGCTAAATTAATTTGTGGAAAATCATTCGCAAATTGAACGATCTTTGGAGCAATTCCACATGTAGAAACAGTTATATGTCTGCTTCCAATCCCTAAACCATGTTGACATGTAACAATCTTAAGCATAGTTTTTAAATTATCATAATTGTCAAAAGGTTCTCCAATTCCCATGATAACAACATTAGATATACCATCAGTAATATATTGGTTGGCAAAAGTGACTTGTTGAACCAATTCACTTACATCAAGATTTCGTTTTTTTTTTAATAATCCACTTGCACAAAATTTACACCCCATATTACATCCCACTTGAGATGATATACACACAGTGTTTCCATAATTAAATTTCATAATAACTGTCTCAATCTTTTGTTTATCTTCTAACTCAAATAAAAACTTAATTGTTTCACCATTGTCCGACTCTATTTTTTTTAGTAGATTAAATTGAGAAAAATAAAATTTTTCTTTTAGTTTTTCAATAGATGCCTTACTTAAATTTTTCATCTCATCAAAACTTGTTACATTTTTCTTATAGATCCATTGGAAAATTTGCGTAGCATTAAACTTCTTGAGTCCTAGTGGAAGTATTATGTCTTCCAACATCGGAATTGTATAGTCAAAAATATTTAATTTCATTATTAAAATTATAAACAATATGTTTATTTATTTTTTCTCAAAAATTAAAACTTCAGCATTTTTTGGACCCTTATCAATAATTTTGTTTTTAGGCAATCCATTAAAATATGCAGAAAAGTGTCTAGCAATAGCACCATGTGCTACAACCAAAACGGTTTGGTTTTTGTGTTTTTTCCCAATCTCTTCAATAAAATTTCTCACACGTTTATCAACATCCAAGATCTTTTCTACCTTATGCCCAAATGAACTATTTTTTTTAAAATCATATAACTCAATACGTTTAACTAATGAGTTTTCCTCAACAGCTGTTTTGCCTTCCAAATCACCAAAATCTCTTTCTTGGATTCTAACATCAATAATTGGTTTTAAATTATGAAATTTGTTTACAAAACCAAAAGTATCTCGAGCACGTTTTAGCGGTGAAACATATGCAACATCAAATTTAATATTTTTTAAATCATTAGCTGTTTTTTTAGCTTGCTTAATTCCCTCTTCTGTTAAACGTGTATTAGTGACACCAGCTCATAAAACTTTTTTATTGTAGTTTGTTTGCCCATGTCGTACATAGTATATTTTTGTCATATTAAGTTGATTATATAATTTTTTATATGAAAAAAACTACTATTTTACATGTAGATATGAATTGTTTTTTTTGTTCAGTAGAAGAATTGTTGAATCCTAAACTATCCGGTAAACCAATTGCTGTTGGTGGCAAGTCTAGAAGAAGTGTTGTAAGTTCCCCTAATTATATTGCAAGGCAATATGGGGTTAAAGCTGCTATGCCTATGTATAAAGCGTTGCAAAAATGTCCTAACTTAATTGTGGTCGAATCACATTTTGATAAATATGAAAAATATAGTAATGATTTCATTACATTATTAAAAGAAAATTTTACAAACCAAGTTGAAATTGCTTCCATTGATGAATGCTATATTGATATAACAAAAATTTTAAATAAAAAAACTCCACAATATTTTGCTATCAAAATTCAAAACACTATTAAAAATAAATTAGGATTAAATGTTTCAATTGGCATAGGAACAAATAGGTTTACTGCCAAAATGGCAAGTGGTTTGAAAAAGCCATTAGGTATTCAAGAAATTAATTCAAGCAATATTGCTAAAACCTTGTGGTCTCTTCCTATAGAAGAAATGCACATGGTTGGTCCTGCAACAGCAAGTGCTTTAAAAAAAATCAATATATTAACGATTGGTGATTTAGCAAAAAGTGATAGTTTTGTTTTACAAAAATATTTAGGAAAAAGAGCTGTCGAATTAATTCATAATGCAAATGGCAAATCATCATCAGAATTAATTCTTTCATCAAAACCAAAATCGTTTTCTAAACGTCACACTTTTGAATACGACACAAACAATTACGATGAAATCACTAATCAAATTAAACTTCAAACAAAAGATGTATACAGTCAGTTGCAACATACTGATAAACTACAAAACACAACAATCTCCATTGTTGTTAAAACAAATCGTCTAACAACTATTTCAAAATCAAAAACACTAAGTGGCAATATTAATTACGAAATAGTTTTGTCTGGTTTGTTGGAATTGTATGAAAATAATTTTTACAACAAAACGATTCGATTGATAGGAGTCTGTTTAAGTAATTTTTAATAGAATATTAATAAAAAAAATCACAGCGCAATTAAGAAAAGTGTATATAATGAAATCGTATGGCAACAAAATCATCACCTAAAAAACAAAACTCACTTTTATCACATTTTAACAATAATAATTTACACTATGATGGAAACCATAAAGTACAAAAGCATGTAAAATTTTGGTTTTACAAAACTGTATATTTAGATCTATTATTATTGGTTTCAGGTATTTTGTTACTTTTAATTTCAAATACTGAAGCAGGAAAATTAGTTAATAATCAAGGTGTTTTCGCTGACGCTGCATCTCTTAATACATTGTACTCATATGCAATTGTACTTGTTACATTAGGAATTACTTCATTAATTTTATCTATATTAGTTGCTTTAGGCTTATGATTACATGTTGTAGTTGGTGGACACTATAATTCAAAAAATCTTCCTTCTAAAAAATCTTCTAAAAAGTAATTAAAATTATTTTTTTAATTTATTAATTAAATTTTCAAGACTATCATTTGTTTGAACTTTAGTCAAAATGTTTTTACAAGTAATTGTATTGTTTTTGATTTCGTTTTCTCCAACGATAAAAACATATGTAGCATTCATTTTTTCTGCATAGTTAAAAACCTTATCCAATTTAGTTAAACTAAAGTTACATATACATTTAATTCCGTTTTTTCTGCACTCTTCTAAGAATTTTAAGGTTTTTATTTGTGCTGTTTTATCAATACAAGCAAATACGACGTCTATGCTTATGGTATCATCCATTCCATCATCAATTTTGTTTTCATCTAAGTAGTTTATAATACGGTCGATTCCGAAAGCCATACCAGTACATTGTACATCACTACCACCAAACTCTTCTACAAGCTTTCCATAGCGTCCACCACCACCAATAGCAACACCTTGCTCATCTACTATCTCAAATACAGTATTTGTGTAATAATCAAGCCCTCTAACTAAATTATCATTTATTTTGTAGTTAGTGCCAAAAACTTTAAGCAGATTCTCCAAATCATTAAATTCACTAATTTCTTTTTCAGAAAGAAAAGAAGAAATTTTTGGAGCATTTTTAACAAAATCCTTTTCTCCATCTTCTTTGTCATCCAAAATACGAGTAGGATTTTTTTCTAAACGTTCTTGATTTAATTCATTAAGTTGAGATTTGTATGGTAAAAAATATTCCTTAAGTGCTATGATTCACTTTTCTCGTGATTCAAAATTTCCAATGTTATTTAATGAAATTGAAACATTTTTAATGTTTATAGCATTTAAACAATCTAAAGAAAATTTAATAATATTAAAATCATCAAATATAGAATTTGAATTAAAAATTTCACAACCGAATTGATTAAATTCTCTCAAACGTTTACTTTGTGGTCTTTCATACCTAAACATAGGACCATAATAATAAAACATTAATGGTGCTGGGTTTGTAAATAACAATTTGTTTTCAACAACACATCTAACTACACCAGCAGTTCCTTCTGGGCGTAATGCTATTTCTCGATCACCTTTGTCTAAAAAGTTATAAAACTCTTTTTTAACAATATCACTTGTTGAACCAACACTTCTTACATATGTTTCGATATTTTCAAAAATAGGTGTGTTGATCAAAGAAAAACCATAGGTTGTAGCTATGTTTGAAAACTTTCCAAAAATGTTTTGGTATTTTTTAGCTTTTTGATAATATAAATCCTGTGTACCACGAGGCTTAATTATTGTTTTCGTTGACATATAAATTATTATAATTTATTTATATATTTAAAATGCCTAAACAAAAAAAGTATTATGCTGTAAAAAAAGGCGTACAACCAGGAATTTATACTGAATGAGATGCTGCTAAAAAAAATGTTGATGGTTTTAAAAATGCTTCATTTAAATCATTTATAACCTTAAAAGAAGCACAAGAATATATGGAACCTAATAAGGTTGAACCCATTAATTCTGATGGCTCGATTAAAATTTATGTCGATGGTAGTTTTGACAAAAGATATGGATCAGGTGTTTACATCACTGATCAAAATAATCAAATGATTAAAAAAATTAGTTTTGGCGGTTCTAATGAAAAGTTTATGTCATCAAGAAATGTTGCTGGTGAGTGTTTAGCTGCACTAAGAGGAATGAAATGAGCTTTGGAAAACAATTATAAAAAAATCAATTTAATCTTTGATTACATCGGAATTGAAAACTGACTAAAAAAAACATGAGAAGCCAATACGCCAATTTCAAAATTTTATGTTCAAGAATTTGAAAACAAATATAAAAACAAGATAAGTATTGATTTTTCTTGAGTAAAAGGACATACTGGTAACTTTGGTAATGAAGCTGCTGATAAGTTAGCAAAATTAGCAGCTACACGAGAATGGAAAGAGTAGCATTAATAATTATGGATGGTATTGGCATAAACCAATCTCAAAATGGGAATGCTGTGCTTAATGCTGAAAAACCAAATTTGGATTATTTGTTTTCTAAATATCCAAATACAACATTAGAAGCTAGTGGGAAAGATGTTGGTTTACCACCTGGTCAAGTAGGTAATAGTGAAGTAGGACATTTAAACATAGGAGCGGGACAAATTGTTTATACTGGCTTGTCAATTATTAACAACGCAATTGAAAACCATACATTTTATGATAATAAAGCATTTAATTCAGCATTTGAGCATTGTAATAAAAATAATAGTACATTGCATTTAATTGGTTTGGTTTCGCACGGTGGTGTACATAGTTCATGAGAACATTTGTTAGCATTGTTTGATTGTGTTAAAAAAAATAATCTAAATGTTGTGTTGCACGCAATAAGTGATGGACGAGACACTAAACCACAAGTTTTTTTGGACGATTTAAAAGTATTAGTTCCAATACTTAATAATTGTAATGTTAAATTAGGCACAATAGGTGGACGTTTCTTCGGAATGGACCGTGATAATAATTTTGATCGTGTTAAAAAATATTATGACGCAATTGTTTGCAACGACAACTCAAACGAGTTTAATGATTGTTTTGAATATGTTCAAGATTTTTACAAAAAAAACATATTAGATGAATTTATTGAACCAGCATTTAATAAAAAATTTTCAAAATCAGAAATCAGTTTAAAAGATAATGATGCTGTAATATTTTTTAATTTTCGTCCTGACCGAGCAAGAGAAATGTCTCATTTAATTAAAGAATCATCTTTATATCAATATAAAAATGAATGGAAAAAAAATATATTTTTCGTTACAATGATGAATTATGAAGGAATCATTCCTAACGCAATTGCATTTCCACCTATGGAAATTAATAATTGTCTTGGGAAAATAATTGAAACAAATAGTTTATCACAATTAAGAATAGCAGAAACAGAAAAATATGCCCATGTAACTTTTTTCTTTGATGGAGGAAAAGATATTACATATAAAGATGAAAAAAAAATTATCATAGATAGCCCCAAAGTAAAAACATATGATTTGATGCCTCAAATGAGTGCATATAAAATATGTGATGAAATAATTAATAGTATGGATAAATATGATGTAATTATTGCAAATTTTGCAAACGGTGACATGGTTGGGCATACAGGAAATTTTGAGGCAACAAAAAAAGCAGTTGCTGTTGTTGATGAATGTATTGGTAAGATTTATAAAAAATCATTAGAAACAAATACGACATTATTTATTACAGCCGATCATGGTAATGCTGATATTATGCTTGATGACAATGATGAAATGGTTACAAGTCACACAATTTCTCCAGTGCCACTAATAATCACAGATAAAGATTTAAATATTAAAAAAGGTCGGTTGGCCAACATTGCTCCAACAATTTTGAAATATTTAAAAATCGAAATTCCATCAGAATTTGAGGAACCAATTATTTAAATTTGGCAGGAGCAGTAAGAATCGAACTCACGTCAGAGGATTTGGAGGCCTTTATTCTACCATTGAACTATGCTCCTATTAATTGTCTAACACTATTAATATTGGGGCGTCTATTCGGACTTGAACCGAAGAGTGCTTGATTCACAATCAAGTGTGTTAACCAGCTTCACCATAAACGCCATATATTAATTATAATTAATCAGTTAAAAAACAAACCCATTATTTTCTTATTAACAAAGATAAACTACTTAATTCAATTTTTAAATATGCCAGTTCTAAGCATTTCAACTTCTTTTTTGTAAGTTTCTACACACGAAATGTGAATAGGAGTTTCAAGAATTTTTGGCAAATTAATAAATTTTTCATAATGACAAATATCTTTTAAAATTTCAAAGCCAATCTTCCCATAACCAATATTAGCATGACGATCTTTTTTTGAACCACATGGGTTTTCAGAATCATTTATATGAATACATTTGATATTATTTAATCCAACAATTTTGTCAAATTCATCTAAAACATTTTTTAAATTTGATAAATTATATCCACTATCTCAAACATGGCATGTATCAAAACAAACACCAATTTGTTTTTTATTTTTAATTAAATCAAGAAGAGTTTTAACTTCAATAAAATTTTTACAAATCTCTGTGCCTTTGCCACTCATAGTTTCGATACAAAGGGAAACATCCCTTAAATTTAGTGAGTTAATTAAATTAGCGGTGTTTTTAATTGCATTTTCAACAGAAATATTATTAGTCGCATTTCCAGGGTGTATAACTAATAAATTACAACCTATTTCACTAACACGATCTATTTCTTTTTGTAAAAAATCTTTAGAAAATTTTAGCTTCGTAGATTCGCTACTTGACAAATTAATAATGTATGGCGCATGAACAACAATATTTTTCATATCAATATCATATGAACTACATATAGTTTTAAACTCATCTACGTGCATGTTTTTAATTGGTGTTCTTATAACACTTTGAGGACTACCTGTATAAAACATAAAACAGTTTTCGTTACACTCAATTGCAGTTTTAATACTTTCAACTAAATATTCTGGTTTTCCTGTTGGAACAAAAGAACCAATCAAATTTTTATTTAATTTCGATTCCATATTTCTTACCAGAATATTTAATATTTTCAGCAAGTGTTATTAGTTCATTAAGACTTTCAGAACTATTAAATTCTTGGGAATTAAATTTTAAAAAAACTTCATTTAATTTTGCTTTAATATCATTATGCTCATGACGGTATTTATTTAAAAACATTAATAAGCGTTCTGCATATTTATACAAAATTATGTCACCAGATATCTCTGTAATAATATTCTTTAGATCTGTTTGAATTTTGTTAAGTTCCTTAAAACATTCAGCATTGTTTTTTTCATAATCAAGATATAGTTTTTCTTCAACTTCTTTCAAACGTTCATAATATGTATTTAAAGCACTCACGCTTCCTATATCGTGCTTAGCATATTTAATTTTTAAATTAATCAATTGGCCAACAACGTTTTTATTTTCAAATAACATATCATTGATTTTTATAAATTGTTTATAGGTATTATTTATAAGTGTAATAGTTGTATGTAATTCGTTAATTCAATTCAAAATATTCATAATAATTAATGATAATTTTTCTCCAATTTCGTTTTTAGGTATATCATTATTTTTAATACTTGCATCAAGGTTTATGTGCATATCTAAAATATTAACAATTTCATATTTGCTTTGTAAAATTAGTTTATTAATTTCAGTATTTTTTTTTCCTATTTTTTCTTCGATATCTGTAAAAGCAATAAATAGTTTATCGGTAACAGAAATTAAATAATTTATTTGTGTTGTTAATAGGTGAATATCCTCATTTAAAACTTCATTTATCTTTTTTTCAAGTTCAATTTTGTTTAATGTTTTTTCTAATGCACTAGCACCAATTTTAGCAAACCCTTCTAATTGTTTAAATTGCAAAACTTGTATTAATTCTTTCATTTTTTTTATTGAATTTGTTCCAATAATAAGTTGTTGTCTAATAAAAGTAATTTCATCATCATTCAACCCGTCGTTTTTGTAATTAGAAGAGTTTATAGCGTTCCTTTTATTTTCTAAATATGAAATGATACGATCATAACGGTATGTGTCAGAAATGAGAGACAAAAATATTTTAACCCTGGCTTTAATTTCTTCAATTGCTTCATTTAATTTGTGGTGTTCTAATTCACTGTTTTTACTTTTATTAATTGAAACTAAATCATTTTCAATGATATCCATTGTACTTTTATATGTTTCGTTATGATATTTGTTTGATAAATTTTTTAAATAAAAAGATTTGATTTGGTTATATAATTCAACAATGTTTAAATAAAAATCATCAGCTTCATCAAAGTACTTTTGTGTCTTTGTGTAAAGCTCATTTATATTTGCATGAATTTTATCAGCAATCATCAAATCATCTTCAACTGGTTTATATATTTTTTTTTGCAATTTGAAATTATATTGAGAAGCTGCATCTGTAAGTTTAAGAATATTTTCACGAGTAACTGCAAGTATTCGGTTTAAATCCTTCTTTTTGTTTGATAAAACATCAAGGATTACTTCAATATGAGAATCTGTACCTTCAGCGTGTGAATTTTTGTATGAAATCAATGTTGAAAAATTAATATATTGGTTGAAATTTTGTAGCTCATTGTATTTTTCTTTACATTTTTTTATTTTGTTAGAATAACTTTTGTGTTTAAAGTGGTATCCACTGTATACTAAAAAACTAATTACAATTAAACCTATCAAAATCCATAAAATAACTTTATCTGGTGCTCAATATGAAGAAAATGTATTCACAATTATTTAATTAATGGTGCCGACTATAGGAATCGAACCTACAACCTACTGATTACAAGTCAGTTGCTCTGCCAATTGAGCTAAGTCGGCGCTAATTAAATTATATCATAATTCAATGTATACTCATTAAGAAAAAAACTTACAAAATTATTGGTAAAAAAATAAAAAAAGTAACCATAAATGCTTTTTAATATATATATGATAATACATATTACTTATATATAATAGGTTATATAATGGTGAGCACGTCATATGGCCCTGCACAATTAAATGGTATTGCTGATTGAATCCTTAGTGGTATTGAGTCGGTTGTTAATAAACTTTTACAAACTATATTTCAACCCGTTCTTTACTTGTTCTATGAGGTTCTAATTTGGGTTCCATTGCAAGTAATTAATGCCTTAATAATCCTATTCAAATTCTTTGCAACAGGATTTTCAAGCATTATTTTTGGAGGACAAGTTAATTCTGATGGAACAATTTCCTATAGCTTTGATTTTACATCGCCGTTAGGACAAATCTTTTTCTTTGTGTTGGTTCTTTCACTTGTTTTGTTTTTCTTTTATTTCATTTTAAGTTTTGTTACGCAAAAAAACACAACACTTCAAAGTCTTTTCTCACTTAAATGACCATTCATTATGTTTGTATTAATGTTTGCAACCCCTGCAATTCTAATCGTTGCCGATTCATTAATGGGAGCACTTTTAAGTGCACTAGATGGTAGCGCACCACATATGTTAAGTTCAGCAGACAAAGATAATTTAATGAAAAATTTGTTAGCACCCAATACTGGAGACTTTGCAATGATTGCGGCTGTTGATAGTCACACCCAAATAATTGCAGCATTGCAAAAAATTCATGATCTTGTTGCAAAAGATATTAACCTTATCTCTGCTAACCAAGGAAGCGATGATTATAACTTTGGAATTCTTTCGTCTTATTTAACTGATACACAAACTCATTTGGATACTTTACTTAATGGGGGAATATCAACGCTAAGTGGTGATTTTGCAACACTAAACAATATGGTACTTGGTTGAAACCCTGGATCTAGTGGAATGTATATAAGTGATGACAACGCTAGAACAATCAATGGAGTTATTGATCACATCACAACTGTTCAAACAACATTTTATTCATTAATAGCTGACCTTTCTCATTTAAACGGTGGTGATTGTAAATCGGGTTGAACTGATTTACAAAAATGTGCAGACGCTCAAGATCCCTCATGAGATGTTAAATCAGACATAATCAATGGTTTGCAAGGAATTAGTGATGGAATGAAAAACACAACTGATACCACAGCAATAGGATATTACTTCTCTATGAGTTACAGTAGTGATGGAACTACTTCATTGGCCAATAAAATCATTGGAACAAGTACTACATACCCAACATTAAGTGCATTAGTTTGATACCGTCAAGTTACTCCGCCAGCCGCTGTTGTTCAAGTTTTATACCAAGTTATTACTGGTGACCCAAACCCTAATAACTGAGATAGAATGCCTGCTGTATGAGGTGGTTCAATATTAGGAACAATGACTGCGTTTCAATGAGTAATCGGAACATTTGCATGTTGAGGAATGATCTTAATTATTTACAGTTTCACAAGTAGTGCAATTAAACGTACTTATTACATAATTGGTTATTGAATCATTGGTTTCTTTTATTTAGCCAACGGACTTAATAACAGCCAAGGTGTTATTACTTGATATAAAATGGTATGAGGAAAATGAATAGGTGTACTTGTTATGTATGTATTGTTTACAGTAGCTGGTATATTGTTAGTATTAATTAAACCAGCTATTGCAGCAGGAATGACACAATACAATGATTATTCATATGGTGGTGAGAACATCCTAATTACTATTGCAATGATTTTAGCTTTAGAAGCTGCATATCAAGCTGCTTATCAAATCTCTCAAGAATATTTGGGACAATGAGGAGCAAAAGATGAAGAATTCAAAGCTGCTAATCCATTAGAATTATTAAGTCAAGGTTCAGCTCTTCTTGGTTCAACACTTAGTAAAGCTGAACACTATGCAACAGGTGGTCCAGTTAAAGACATGTATAAAAAATATGATGAATATAAAGAATACTGAGGTAAAAAAAGTGATACAAAATTAAAACGTGAAAACGATCAATGACAAGCTGCTGGACGTATTACAGGTGCAAATGATCAAGCTAAAAAACTAAATGATGTTGGTTATGGTATGAAGAGAAACGTTTTCTCTAAATCTGGTTTTACTCTTGAAAAAGGTCAAAAAGGTCCACAAGAATTCTTACCTGTACCTTTAGCCAAACCTGATGGAACTTTTGATAATAAAAACCCATTGTATCAAGCGCCTCCTGCTAATCCTCCATTACAAAATGGTGGTCGTAGAAACAATCACAATATTGCTCATATTGCATATGGTGGTCTTGGGTATCAAAACACTCGTAATAGACAAGGACACCAAATACCAGCACCTGTACCTCGTAATACTAATAGTATGAGAAGTATTGCATATGGTGGAACCGGTTTCCAAAACTATCGTAATAGATTAGCAAATCAACAACAACAAGCGCCTTTATTAAATGCTAATGCTAATCCTTTAGCAAGACCACGTCGTCGTAGAGGAAGTATGTCATCTAGTAGTGGTTCTTCATCATCAAGAAGAAGATCTGGATCTGCTTCTTCATTCAATAGTGATAGTGGAAGTGGTAGTGGATCATCAAGCACTGGATTCTAATATTAGCATACAAAAATGAATTTAATCACATCTGTTTCTAACAACACAATAAAATTAGTCAGAAAGCTTCTTGATGATAAAAAATATCGAGATGCAACTAATATGTTTTGTGCTGAAACTAATAAAATCGTTGTACATTTGATAAACTCACAATATAAAGTTAAGTTTATTATTGTTTCAAAAAAATCAAAATTTCTAAACGATTTTAATAAATATATAACATACACAGTTGAAGATTCTGTTTTTTTGTCTCTTTCTTCTTTATCTACACCCGATGGTATCATTGGTGTTTTTGAAAAAAGAAACAGCGAATTATTTTTTGAAAAAAATAAAAAGTATTATGTTTTAGATAAAATTCAAAATCCTACAAATTTAGGAACAATATCACGCTCATGCCTTGCATTTGGCATTGATGGTTTAATAATTCTTAATGGCTCAGTAGATATATATAACCCAGTTGTGATTAGAAGTAGCATGGGTGCTATTTTTAATCTACCAATAAAATTTATTACAGATTTTAAAGTAATTAGAGATAAACTTAAATCTCTTGAGTATACAATCTATGGTACTGCTTTAACAAACAAAACTGTAGCACTTAACAAAATTAAATTTCCTAATAGTTGTGCTATTGTTTTAGGAAATGAAGGGAATGGAATATCTAAAGCAATATTAACACTTTGTGATGAAATCATTTACATACCTATTGATAAAAAAATAGATTCATTAAGTGTTAGTGCTACTGCTGCAATAATAGGATGAGAACTTACAAGATAGAAAAGAATGATAGTGATCAAAGAATAGATAAATTCATTCGTAAAGCTGTTCCTAAACTATCTTTACCTTCTATCTATAAACATATAAGAAAAAAAAATATAACAGTAAATGATAAGAAAATCGATATTAACTATAAATTACAATTAGAAGACATAGTTAAGATCTATTTAAATGATGATATTACAACTAAAGAAAAGAAAGCAACAGATTTCTTATCTGCTAAAGATATATTAGATGTAATATATGAAGATGAAAATATTATTGTTGTAAATAAACCAATTGGAATAGTTGTTCAAGATGATGAAACTAAAAATCCTGATACACTTAATAATCGTTTATTAAAGTATTTACACAAAAAAAACGAATGAGATCAAGATAAAGAAACAAATTTTATTCCTTCTTTTGTCCATCGTTTAGATAGGAATACAAAAGGATTGATTGTTGGGGCAAAAAATGTGGTTTCATCAAGAATTCTTTCTGAAAAAATCAAAGATAGAGAAATTGAAAAATATTATTTAGCAAAAATTCATGGTATCATTACTCCTAAGCAAGCTGTATTAACTGCTTATTTAACAGAACAAGAACATAATACTGTTAAAATAAGTAAAAAACCATTAAGCAATGAGAGTAAACAAATAGTAACAGAGTATAAAACTATCTCTCACGATGAAAATACTAGTATTATTGAAGTTCATCTTATCACTGGAAGAAAACATCAAATACGTGCTCATATGAATTTTATTAATCATCCTCTTGTAGGAGAAAGAAAATATACTAATGAATTTGCAAAAAAAGATAGCAAATCATATCAGTATCTTATATCTTATAAAATTGTTTTTAATTTTAAACAAAATTCAGGAACTTTAAGTTATTTAAAAAACAAAGAAATAGTGTTAAAAAACTTTTAGCAATTGTGTGTCTATAACTCAAAAAGTTATAGATATTATCTAATAAAATTTTAAATATATTTTTTTTACTTTTTTATGTTTTGTATTTCTCTATTAATGAAAAAAATAACAAGTTATAGGGCAAGAAAAAAATAAAATATAATAACATTGCAGCAAATGATATGTACCAATATTGTTTGTGAAAAATACTTTGTATTATTCTCTTTTTTTTATCACATATGTTATCTTCTATAGGTATATTTACTTTTTGCACAAAAAAACAATATAATTTTGTGACTGACAGTAACGTTCTAGAAACCTTCTACTCTCCTATCATTGGAAGAGAAGCAATATCTCTATATTATTCACTTATCTCTGAAGCTTCACTATCTTCAGCACTTCCGAATGCCTCATCTGATTCTAAAGACTTCTTAACAAGGATCAAAGTGTCTTCAGAAGAATTTGAAAAGCTACGTAAGAAACTTGAAGCAATCGATCTTCTTTCTTCATATCATGATGGATCACAATATATTTTTATATTAAAAAATCATATGAATCCAAGTGAAATATTCAAAGATATAAGATTTTGTGATCTACTTAAAACCAAAATTTCAGACTTTAGATATGAGGAATTAAAATATTTCTATGATAATAACGAGTTTACTACTGTTAAATTCTTAAATATTTCTGAAGACTTTTCTTTTTTAACACAAAATAAGAGCTATTTTAGTATAGATTACAAGAAAATTGAACAATTAATAGATGCTAAATTTAAAACCATTTGTTCTATTTCTGATGCTAATAAAAAAATTATTGATAAATATGAAACTAAATTAGATATTGAAAAAATAGTAAGCATCTTATCTTCATCAATAGAAACTGATGGTATGCATTCAATATTTTCTAATGATAAAATACACGAAAACATAACTGCGTATTTCAATTCTATTTGTTCTCAAAATGCTTCTACACATTTAATTAAAAGAAATAGAAGGTTATTTTCACCAAACCATTCTATTTCCTTACAAGATAAAGAAGAAATATTCCAATCTTACAAAAGTGTTAGCACATATGACTACATTAAATCAATCACTAAAACTAATTTAGAAATTGCTGACAGCAAATTCATTGATAAAATGTTAGCAAAAGTTCCAGCCGAAATACTTAATATGGTTTTTGATTATGTTTTAGCTATTAAAACACAAACAGGTTCTCACTTCTCTATGAAATATATTGAAAAAACCGTTATTACTATTAATGAAAAAGGTCTTTCTACTTTAGAAGACCTATTAGAACATTTGGTACAATACAAAAAAACTTATTCGCCTACTAAAAACGAAGTTTCTAATTCTAGTGAACTAGTTTCTTGATCTTAAGATATTAATTATGAAAATTGATGGTTTAAATAATAAAGTTTCGATAAAATATGATAAGAAGTATCAAGATGACCCAAGGATCAAACAATTAAATCTTACAAATGAAGAGTTTAAACGTTTTTACCCACAAATTGTTGCTATGTTTAACAATCAAGACACTGATATAACACGCGACGAACTAGGAAAAATACATATCACCGTTAAAACTCTACATGCCGATAATGGCAATTGAATACATAAAGGTTTTTTAGATAAATTTAACAATCTAACACTAAGTCCTGAACATTTTGGTTCTGTCATCCCCGCTTCTAAATTAAAAATAATTAATATATTGCTAAATGACCTCAAAACAGCACCTAGCAGTCATTATTTTTATTCGTTTGATACAAAAGACATTTATGTACTAATAGCATATGCTAACCATCTATCTTTGAATAAAAAAGTTTCCTTTATTAACCTAGAAGATTTATACAAAATGAAAAAAGTTGGGAAAACCATTTCCAACTATTTTGACGATGCGTTAAATGCAGACATTGTTTTTATCGTTAATTTAAGAGATTTTGAAACCCATTGAATCCTTTCTGATTATCTTTCAATTTTTTTACGTGAAGCACACTATTTGGACATCCCTATAGTTTTCTTTTCACCTTATAAAATAATTGAATTAAGTCGAAAGTTAACCAAAAAATTTCAAGCTACAAGTTTTTCTCCTGACGAACTTATAAAAACAATAACACTCATCGTAAAAACTGAAGAATTAAGTTTTTAATTTTTGTTTTTTAACAATATTTTCTAGCAATTTTTACATTTTTTTTCATTCAGATGGTAATTATATATGTATGGGATCTAGATATAAGACTCTAAAAAATAAAACAAAAATAATTATGGATAATTATTTACAGTTTGAAATAAATGAAAATTATAAAAATGATTTAAAATACCATGCAATGCACGTTTATATTGATGGAATATTTAATGATTTGAAAAAAACAGAGGTATATGTATTAAAAAAACATTTTATTGATCATGAAGCTTACAAATACTGTGGTTACTCAAGAGCTAATTATTACAAAAATCTAAAAACTGGTATGGAAAGGATTACAAGAAGATGCAAGATATATACACAATTAATCAAATAGAGTACAATACAGTTAATTCAAACAGGTATGTATATATCGATAGTTACGATGGAAACGTCCGACTAGAAAATAATAAATGAAGATTTGATTTAAATTTTTATATTATCCATAATTCTATATTGCCAACTAACTTCTTTCTTTTTGACCTTTCCACATCGTTTTTTCAAATTGATAGTATACAAATGAATGAAATTAAAAATACAACAATTCCATACTTTGTTACGCAAAAGAATTTATGCAGTGTTTATACAACCACTATATATGCTGATATTCCTAATCAGCTTATAAATCAGCAAGTTAACCTTTACAATGTTTTATTGAATGCACATCTTTATGTCAACACAAGCATATTAGATGTTGTAGACATCCGTTCTGATGTTAATGAAATTAATAACTTCATTAGTGAATGTGGTGCACAAAATGTAAATGCATCATTTGAATACAACAATTCATATGAAATTAATAACAAAGAAACAGCATCAATTCAAATGTGCACAGATGTTTATATTAATTCAAAAACTGGATCATTCTATAAAAATGGAACTGTAGGATATAAAAATTTAGTTAATCAAGATGATGCAATCACAAATTATTGTGAATTAAATTTTGATTCTGGTGTTACTATAAAAAAAATTATGACATCATTTCTATATTGTGTTG
The DNA here is from genome assembly GCA_031282505.1 of Mycoplasmataceae bacterium. Lineage (GTDB taxonomy): Bacteria > Bacillota_I > Bacilli_A > Mycoplasmatales > Mycoplasmoidaceae > Malacoplasma_A. Next base: position 54,336 of record JAITDP010000010.1, read on the forward strand.
ATGAAGAAATGCAAGAATACTCTTATGAATTTGAAGATGATGTATGAGAGTGGACAGATGAAAGATATACGATTGCTTTTAAACAAAAAACCTTTTTCAATATAGAAGACAACAAGTTAAGTAAAAGCAACAATGGTGTTACTGGAATTTATATTCCAGTTAATGCAACAGGTGAACTTACTTGTAATGTTGAAGTTCTTGATGAGATGAATAATTTAAGATTTTTCACCATAAAACAAGATGTTATATTTTCCAACAATCTTGATAAGAACAACAAAATAAGTGTTGTAGATGGAGATTTTAAAGTTGATGAAGAATTTGCAAGCGATAAATATTATGACTAGAAAGAAATTATCTTTATTTTGTGCAATAAGTGGTGTGTGTGCCACTGTTGGTGGTACCGGTGTTGGTATTTCAATATCTCAAAACAAACAAATTGATACAAAAGCAGATGACAATGATGAAGAATATACAAAAAATTTTATACGTTGAGATTTACATTCTCAATTCTCAGTTTCATCTCTTGAAACATTTCGTAAATGTACTATTATTAATAACCACTATACATATATTTTGAATGAAACAAATTTTAGTTCAAAACTTAAAGATCGAATAAGAATAAATTTGTCAAAAGAATCAAGGTTCCACACTAATGCTGATAAATATATTATTTATGTTAATTATTTTTTTGTCGATAACAAAAAAGTTAACATTGAGACAATATGAACACTAACTGATAAAGATTATCACAATAATGTTAAAGATCAATTCTTTTATGATCTATTTTCAATTTTTTTACACGGATAGTTTAAAATTTTTGAAAGTCTTGCTTCTCACATTTCAAGAGGTGTTTTATTATCGATAACACGCTCATATTTTAATCCTTTCATTTCTTTTTTACTAACAGTGAAAATATAAAAAGAGACATATATATTAGTTAATCACGCATATAGCTTTATATGCTTATCCTCATAATTGATTAAAACAATAGAAAGCAAAGCATCATTGTCTTTTTCTTTATTAATAAGATCATTAATTTCACGTTGTGTTGTCACTTTATTAAGATCAACCAAACAAATAATATGATTAAGTTTCTTTTCAAAATTTCTCGAAGCTAAAACATAATCAAAAATTTCTTCAGTATCAGCCTCTATTTTATCTGATACAACAGCGTTTTTGCAAATTTTTCTTTCATTTAAAAGATTTTTAATTTTTTTTGAATTTAAAAAAGTCTTCTTATTAAAGTATTTGGACAATAAGTAAACAAAAGTAATAGTGATCCTTGTTGTATCTGCAGGTTCTGTGTTTCCACATAAACAAACGTATTTACACATTATTTAACAATATCCTTTCATTTACGAGGATAAAATAAATTTGTGTTTGTTTTCTTTGTAAAAACCAATGTAACATTTGTGGTATCATTGTTATAAAATTCTTCTTTTATAAGAACAATATCAAGTTTCTTTATGATTTTAGCAGCATTTGAAAGCTCAACCTTATAATTAGATCCTTTTGGTTCAATTATTAAACCATTTACAACACAATAAGGGGTTGATATTTCTAATATATTTTTTAATTCACTAACCGCACGCGATGTAACTATATCATATGTTTCTCGCTCACATACTTGAATTTCTTCTGCTCTTTTTAAAATAATATTACATTTTATGTTAAGCGTATTACATAACTCATTCATAAAAACAATCTTCTTTTTATTAGAATCCATTACAGTTAAATTAATACTTGGAAACAATAATTTAAGTATTATTCCTGGAGCACCATTTCCAGATCCAATGTCGAGGATTTTTTTATTTTCCATAGAGATGTTTTTAAAATGAATAAGGGAATCAAAAAAAAACTCCTTATATATTTTTTCATCATCAGCAAGTCTTGTTAAATTTGTTTTTTGATTGTAATTTTGTAGTAAGTTTTTATATACTTCTATTTGTTTAAAAAACTCATCATTAACATTTTCAAAATTTGCTTTAATTGCTTCAACAAAAGATAAACTATCCATTATTAACAATTATATTTTATATAAGTATTACAATATAATAAACTTTAATGGATGTATGAGATCCGCATTTCACATTCATTACGGGAAGTAGCTTAGCTTGGTAGAGCACTTGGTTTGGGACCAAGGGGTCGCAGGTTCAAATCCTGTCTTCCCGACCATTATAGGCAAGGTATCTCAGTTGGTTAGAGAGCGGAGCTCATACCTCCGATGTCGTGAGTTCGAGCCTCGCCCTTGCCACCATTTGGAGGTTTAGCTCAGTTGGTTAGAGCCCCCGACTCATAATCGGTTGGTCATAGGTTCGAGTCCTATAACCTCCACCAAAATATAGATATTGTTAAAAACAAAAGAAAGAATTAATTAAATTTTAATATAGATTTTTTAGCTTTAAAACTATTTATATATTCCTTCTGCGTATGTTAATTCACTATAATACATACTTGAAATGGCAATCCAATCCATAAATAATTTACGAAATAACCCATATATATATATATATATATTGTTTAAACTTTCTTGCAAAAGGAGTTTTTAAGTAATGAAAAACATTTCAATTGTTAATATTTTTCGTTGCATATGTTTAGTATCTATTTCTGTCAGTGCAATTGCAGGTGTAGCTTTGTATGGAAATCATTTATCACACAACAATGATAACGATACAAATACTAACGATTCTACAAACACTATTACATGAAATGGACAATATAATTTAGGAGTTGATGACAATCCTGACTTTGTTGCTTCACCTACACAACAAAGTATTGCTGCAGCTTTACATGATCAGTTTCCTGTAGCATTTCCACAACTTAATGACTTTTTTGTACAAATAACCGGTGAAAAAGATGCAATTGCTGTAGCAAATGCCTATTCTAACATTTACTCTGGTACAACAAACATTACATGGGATGTTGAACAAAAACTAAATCTTCCATCATCTGTTTTACTTTCTCCGTTTTACACACAAACAAATACTATGTATGAAAACCAAGATGTGACAGAACAAATGGTATTTGATAAACTTGTATCTGAGTATTCAAATAGTTTAAACATCAATCAATTGTTGTTAACACAAAGAAA
>JAITDP010000003.1 GCA_031282505.1 Mycoplasmataceae bacterium
AAATTTATTGAGGACCAACGGTTCATGTGCTTGGTAATTTAAAACCTTGTAAAAAAATTAAGGCAGCATCAGCATCCCAACCACCCGTAACAGTTATAGTTCCGTTAGCACTAACTCCATCAAAAATACTCGATGGTGAAATATTTCAACTTGGTTGCACTGAAAAATTTGTTAAAGTTATATGAGAAAGGCAGCTACAATAACGAAAAGCATAAGGTTTAAGGAGTTCGAGACTGCCGCTGATACGAACATTAGTTATGCTACTACAACCATAAAACGCTCCAGCTTCAATAGTGGTAACGCTATTTGGAATAATCAAATCGCCATTGATGCTTGTACAATTTTTAAAAGCATAACTTCCAATATTTATTACACTACTTCCAATAGATAAACTATCAATGCAACTACATTCCTGGAAAGATGAAGTTCCAATATACAAAACATTATCTGGAATAATTAAATTGCCAGTTAGTTTGTTACAATTAGAAAATGCATTACCACCAATCTCTTCAACATTATCGCCAATAGTTAATGTTCCACTAAGGCTGCTACAATTAGAAAATGCAAAGCCACCAATATATGTTACATTATCAGGAATATTTAAAGCACCAGTCAACCCAACACAACTGCTAAAAGCAGAATATCCAATATTTTCTACACTATCTCCGATAGACAACTCATTTAATCCTTCACACCCTTCAAATGCATAATCTCCAATATTTACAACACTATCAGGAATGTGTAAACTACCACTCAATCCAGTACAACTACTAAAAGCGCCATCTTCAATATTTATTACATCATTTCCAATAGATAACTCAGTGATATTTTCACATTCTTGGAATGCATATGCCCCAATATTTTTTAAATTATTGGGAATACTTAAAGACCCAGTCAAACCATCGCATTCGCCAAAAGCATCACCACAAATCAGTTCAGTTCCTGAAAGTAATGTTAATTGTCCACTAGGAAGATTTTCACCATCATCTAAAACATTACTATATTTGCCTAAACAATAGTATCTATCGTTATTTTTAAAATAATATACATTATTAAAGCAAGATATTTTTTTATTTTCATCTTGATTACCAATAAGACTGTTGCAATTTTTAAATGCACATTCTCCAATACTTTCTATACTATTTCCAATAGATAATCCACTCAAACTACTACAACCATAAAATGCAAATTGACCAATGCTTTTTACACTATCGGGAATGTGTAAACTACCACTCAATCCAACACAACTACTAAAAGCCCCAGTTCCGATATTTGTGACATTATTTCCAATAGATAGTCCTCTAACACTACCACAGTCACGAAAAGCATGTACCCCAATACTTGTTACGCTATTTGGAATAATCAAATCTCCACTCAAACTACTACAGCCATAAAAAGCATTATTCCCAATTTTTTTCACACCTTTTCCAATAGATAATCTATTAATATTGATACAATACATAAATGCCGTACTTTCAATACTTGTTACACTATTAGGAATGATCAATGGTCCATCAAAATAACCAGAATAAAAAGCCCTAGTTCCTATACTTATAACACTATTTGGAATAGTCAAACTTCCAGTCATAGTAACACACATTGAAAAACCTGATTGGTAAATATTTGTTAGCAAGAATTTTGTTCCATCATTATTAAGGATGTATTTAGGAATAATTAAATCATGAGCTATGTATGAACTTCATTTGGTGATGGATGCGGTTTGTTCTTCGTCGTTAAATTCAACAACAGCAATTCCATTGTTTTCAGTATCGGTACTATACCCCTTCCAATCAGTGCCTGTGTCATTTCCAACATAATTAGAAGGACTATTGTCCTCACTTGATTGACTACCACACTGATTTAAAAATAACGGAGCAAATCCCCCCCCAAGAAAGACAGGGGTTGACAATAAAGCTAAAAGTTTAGTTTTATTTTTCATATTTATAGTATATTGATATTAGTTTGGTCTTGACTCTCACAAATCTTTATTTATTCAATTGCCTAAATAATCGTTATACAAAATGGTTTTCTTGTTATTTTCACAAATAATAACTTTGTTATTAACAATTAAGTTATCTCAAAATTCTGGTGATATACTCATAAATTTATCATAGAATCTTCCAATATTTTGTGTATCGCTTTTGTTGTCAAACTCTAATGATCGTATAACCCCATTGTGAAAAACATACTTATTGTTTTCTCCAATAATAGGATGTGTAGTATCGTAAGATTTATCACCGCTTGTTGCATAACGTAAGTGAACAATAACTTCATCATAATTTTTTTCGCATACTTGATTGTACTTATCAATAATATTGTTGATATTATTATCAGCTCCTAAAAATTTAGTGAACTCTCATTCTTTGCCATCATAACGATACATAATACCAGTTCCATCTTTGTTAACTCGATGTTCTTTTTTTAATCGTTCAACTTCAAGATCTATATTGCTATTGTTTGCTTTTTTCTTATATAAAATATAACACATTTTTTATTTTCCTTTTATTCTTGATGTATTGTGTTTGTTTGTGTAAACTTTTGAATCTAAATTATATTTTTCGAACAATTCTTTTATCTCATTATCTGAGTAAGTTGATTTTTCAGATTCTAGTAATTCGTTCAAAATACTTTGTAATTGTGGTTTGCTTTCTTTTAGTAATTTTCCAACCTCAACACTTAACTGACTTATTTTTTTTTCATAAAATTCCTGGAATTTTTTTTGTTCTTTTTCGTCATTATAATCTGGAACAAGATAAGCTCTTTCTACCAGTTGCATCCCTTTAACTATTTCTCTTTCCTTTAAAAGATCTGTTTCGTGACCCTTAGGGGCACTAATGCCACCAATGATATGCTCAGCCATTAATCCAGCATGCAAAACTTTAAGTTGATCTTCATCACTCATTTTTTTTCCTACAACATACCCCCCCCGTGCATTCGTAATTATCGGTGAAACCTTACCGGTAAAAACATATTGAATAAAATTGTGTCCAAGTTCGTGTGATAATATTTCTTCCTTTCTCAGTGAAATATTTTCACCATTATTTTCAAGCAAAATTTCTAATTCTTTTGTGTTCTTATTTAAATTAAACATTAGATGGGTTTCTGAACCATTAATTCCGTTTCTATTTTTAGCAACTATTAAATTAAAAACATCATCAACTTTTCAAGTGACAACAATCATTTCTGCAGTCTTAGAAATCTCACGTGATCCGCTCATTGCATCAACAATATCATTTGGTTTGGTAATATTGAAATTTGCATTTAATTGAGCAGCACAGATTATTCTTATCTTAAATTTCTTTGCTATCATTTTTAATTTTTTAGCAAAATCCTTTATTGTATTTTCATCATCCTCTGAAATGTATTGTATATAGTCAATAAAAATAAAATCCGGTTTGCCAAAATCGTAAGATGCGTTGTAATATTTTAATGAGTTTTCTAAATTCTCAATAGTTGCACTGTCTCATGCTTTTATAATGCAATTGCAACCATTAACAATTAAATCATCATCATCATTATAACGAGATCTTAATGCCCCCTTAGACATTTCCAAAGAGTACATTACACACTTATATTTTTTTCTTAAAGCTTCTCTCATAAGTTCCATTAAAAACAAAGTTTTTCCATTTCCAGGTTTCGCTGCAACAATAACCAAATTATTTTCTTCAATTTCTAAAGTGTTAAATTTTTCAAACTTTATTTTTTTTGGAATATAAACATTCTTAAAATCATTAGAAGAATATTCATTAGCAACTTCGTGTCCTTCCAAACCATATCTAACTATATATTTTTGCTTATATTGTTCAGCAGCAGTTTCTGTTTCAAATCTTTTAGGAAAACCAGGTTCATTTTCAAATTTAACAACATATTTTCCATCTTCTTCTACAATAAATATATTTTTCGAATCTGATGGCATCTTGAATGTTATTATATCGTAATTTTATTTGACTAAATGCTTGTAAAAAATATTTAAAATTCTAAACGAATTATTAAACACTTGCTACAAATTCGTCTGTTAAATCACTAACCATGAATTCTAAAACAGCAATAGCAATTCCAACAGCAACTAAAATAACAAGTACAATAGCACGTGCAATTGAGAATGGTGTAGTTTGTACCATTTTAGACATTTGTGAGTAATAAGGTGAAACTATTTGCGGTGCTGGTACTAATCCTGGTAATGCTCTAACAGGAGCAGGCAATGCATTAAACTTAACTCTACATATTGCTATATATATAATGCCTTGTATAGTTGCAGAAATACTTACACTCACTATAGAGATTAAAGTTTCTGTTATTGTTGAAAAAATAGCTAAAACTTTATCGTTTGTTGAATTGAAAGGTTGATAAACCATTTCTTCGCCGTCCCCAATTTTACCCATTACATTTTCCAAATCAGTATGAATATTAATTCCAACATAAGTTTGTTTTTTTGTATCTTCATCAGCAAATTCTTTTAAAGCATTAAATATTTTTTCAAATAAATAATTAACATTGTGATGAATTGTTTCTCCAGTATCAGCTTCATCGACAGCATAACTGTAATAATCAATAGATGAATCATATAATTCACCAGCTTTTGTAGCATTTGATGGTGTTTTTAATCAAGCTTGGTATTTTTCATTAACAATTTTGTATTTATTTTGGAATGTAGGTAATTCTTGTTTATATGCAGGCAAGAATTCATCTCACGCACCTTTAACAGCGTTATAAGCTTTATTCTCATAAATAGCATTATCTAATTGAATACTTACTAATACTAAGAATACTATGTCAGCAGCAACGATAATTCCTTGTAAAATACACATACCAATAGTGTACGGTAATCCTAAAATGTAATTAACTAATAAAAGTCCATCAACAATAACTGCAAGACACATTGCAACCATGCTTGTAATATATAAAGGCAATAATGGAGCATGTATATCGTAAATGTGATAAAATTTATCACCAATAGAATCAAGACTTAAAGCTAATTTAGATAATCTTTGAAATTTATCATATGATGCTTCAAAATTATCACAATAATTTAATCAAGCTTTTTCTTTGTCAGTATAGTGTAATGGAATTACAATATTATCAAAAGCATTGTCAGTTTTATGGCCTTCGTAATATTGATCGTAATTAACTTGACTTCAATCATCATCAAAGTTATCAGCTGCACCACCACCATTATCAGGGTTATAGTTTGCAGCTAACAAAGGGTATTCAGCATATTCATATTTTGATGTTTGATCAGTAGAATCTCCAGTTGGAAGGCTTGACTCAAATTTAGCAACACGAACAAATAATTGAGTATTAACGTTATAGTCTAAAGGTGTTCCATTTGTTCCTCTATTATAAGGAACTATACTCATAATTTTAGCTACAACTTGTAATCCTTGGTATTCTTCATCGCTAACTCCTTTAACATAATCAATAGCAGCTAAAACTTTATTCAATGTGCTAATTGTAACACAAGCAGATTTTGAATTTTCAGTAATTTGCTTACCATCGATGTCATATACTGGTTCTGAATTGTCTTCTAAAATATAGTTAAAAATTTTTGTTGATCAAAATGAATCAGCTGCAGTATCATGGAAATTAAGTTTAACACGATAGAATGCATCAGTATCTTTTTGATCTAAAATTGTTCCAGACACTATTTCTTGGTAATCACCATCTCCAGTAGGGTCATATTTTTCGATGAAAGGTGTAAACAATAAATTATCACCATCATTTTCTTGAGTTCCATCAAATGCTTTTTTGTCAAAAAAGACACCAAGTGATTTGTAAGTATTAACTGTGTTAGCAATACTTGTTCCTTCACCGGTCTCATCATCTTGGTTAATGTTTAAAACATCTGGATCTTTGTTGTGATCAATTAAATATTTTCTAATTTGTAAACGACTAGCTGGTTGAGTAAAATCAATTGGATAAGTTTTCATGTAATTGTATTCATCTGTTGAACCACCCTCATTTGTAACTTCAAATGTGTGTTCAGTATCAACAATAATTACATTTAAGTGGTAAGTAGCTGTACAATTAGTATTGTCGAAATCATATGCAAGATTATCACCATCAGTTTTAACAGCTAATCTAATTTTATAATGAGATATTGCTGGATTACTTCCTAATATTGGGTATCTTGTATCTTCACCACTTGATAATGGAGTACCATTGAAAACTTTTCAATCATATGCATAATAACCAACATATTGGTTATTGTTTTCATCACTTCACTCAATATTACTATCTCAATATTTATAGTTTCATTGGAAGTATGGGATTGCTCCTGTTGTAGAATCTTCTTTTATATATTTGTAATCTTTAGTTGATGAATCACTTTCACTGTTATCATCATAAAATACAACATTGCCATCTAATTTTTCAGAAGTTAAAACTTGACCCAAGTCGAATGCAGGAGCACCATTTTCTTGAGTTATTCTTAAGCTTTTATTAACATCTTCAAAAGCATAACTCGCTCTTGTTTGTAATTTAGTTTGGAATCTTTGCTCAAAATCATTAGATTCATTAAATAAATTAGTATTTACTTTTGACATATATTGTTTTAATATATTACTATCATCAGTTTTTAACAAGAATTCTGTAAGTGATTCGTTTTTCTCAGCTAGTTCATCAATTGTTTGACCTAAAGCAGTAGCTTTTTCATAAGTTTTTTCACGGAAATCAGCTTTATCTTGATCACTTATTTGATCACTATCTTTTTCTTGTATAGCAGCAAGGTTTTCTTTTATATAGTCTTGCATAATACCATATTTTTGTTCTTCAACTTTTTCTCAAGAACAAATAGATAGATCGTTTTCTTTTGCTTCTTCTTCTAGAGCGTTAGCAATTTCTAAACGATCTTCAAATGTATCTGAGTGTTCCATTAATGTAGAGAATTTATCATCAAACTCACATTTTAATCCATCAACAGAGTTTAAAAAATCAGATTGTTCAGTAGATAAATAATTATTAGCCGTTTCAACATAACCATAGTTATCTTTTGCAGCTACTTCGAAAGCATTTTCGATTTGTTGTTCCATAGCAAACAATTCTTCTTTAGAATATCTAGAATTCTTAGAAATACCAGGAGCTTTAGGTAATACTAATAATACAGTTGTAATAGTGCCAGCAACGATAACTGCGGGCAACAAAATTCATCAAAGTTTCTTGTTTATTTTGTTCATCATGTTTATATTATATATATATAATAATAAATGTAAGTATTTAACCGCTATTTTATAGAGGAAGTTCCATGCTTGCACAAGCTTAACTGCTTGTAGTGATTCTGATTGGGATAAATCCAATACACCTTGGTTAGGTGATGACATCAAATATTCTCACGTAGAATAGGCGACTAAAGTGCAACAGTGACGAGTTATATAGCGATATATAAATGAAACGGGCAAACTCCAGAAGCAAGAAACCTCAAGATAATCGAATGATATGGTGGAGGGAGTGAGTGTAAGGGAAACTGCACACTCAACGGTAGCAATACCGTAGATAAATGGTTAATTAAAACAGAACGTGGGCTATTCTTACAAAACCATAAAAGATGTCAAATAATTGGCATCTTTTTTTATTTAATAAAACTAATTAGTGAATTTAGCAGAAACTCTTTTATTCTCATTGAGTTTTATTGTTTCTCTTTTATCTCATTTTTTCTTACTCTTTGCTAAAATTATTTCAACCTTAATTTTATTTTTGTTCATATATATTAATGTTGGAATAATTGTTAGTTTATTCTTTTTGGTTTGATAATCAATTTTTATTATTTCATCTTTATGTAACAATAATTTACGTTTTCGGTAAGGATCATATGCATTGATCTTACTGTCTTGCTTATATGGAGGTATGTACATGTTAAGCAAATACATTTCATTGTTTTTAATGAAGCAAAAAGCATCATTGATATTTCCGTTTGCATTAGCAATTGATTTTACTTCGTTTCCATTTAATGAAATACCTGACTCATACTTGTCAATTGTAAAATAATTAAGATTTGCTTTTTTGTTAGAAATTAATACTTTCATTTTGTAATTCTGTGGCAATTAGTAAATTATTCAAAAGCATAGCAATTGTCATAGGACCAACACCACCAGGAACTGGTGATATGGCATAAACATTGTCTTTTACATTATCGAAATCAACATCTCCACAAATTTTCCCTTCTTGATCACGATTTATTCCAACATCAATAATAACTTGATTGGGATTTGTGAAATCATTTGTAACAAATTTTGGTTTACCAATAGCAGCAACAAGAATATCAGAACGTTGACAAATTTCTTGTAGGTTTATTGTACCACTGTGACAAATTGTTGGCGTAGATCCTTCTAAAAGGAATAAAGCAGCCAATGGTTTTCCAACAATATTACTTCTTCCAATAATAGTTACATTTTTACCACTCAATTTAATGTTGCTATATTTTAACATTTGAATTACACCATAAGGGGTACACGGTTTAATTACATTAAAGTTTTTCTTTGCACATCAAAGTTTGCCAACATTTAATTCATTAAAGCAATCTACATCTTTATTTGGAGATATTGTTTCAATAACTTTATTTTCATTAATATGATTGGGAAGAGGAAGTTGAACAAGAATTCCATTAATTGCTTTATTTTCATTATCTTTTTCAATTAAATTAATTAATGTAGACTCATCAATATTATTTTCAAGTTTTAAAATATTGCATTCGACTCCTAGTCTTTCACATAACTTTTTTTTGTTTTTAACGTAAATAGAACTAGCAGAATTGTCACCAATTTGGTAAATATTAATCGCTGGTACAATATTTTTTGATTTAAAATTTCCAACCTTATTTTTTAGTTCATTAATAATAATTTCACTAATTTCTTTTCCATTAATTAAAAGCATAAAATAATTATATTATTTAGTATCTTTATTTAATCTATTTATTAGGTCTGAAAGAACATTTTTAAACCCACTAAGTGTTGGAATGATACTGTTTCTTATTTTTAACAATTTTGGATTTAATTGTTTGTATGAAAAAGTATATTTTCCACCTTTAATATCAATTAATAAAAACATATAAGAAGATCCAACATTAAAAATTTTTGTAATATCATCAATGTGATAATCAGAGATTTGCGAAATATGAACAATACCTGTAGTGTTTTCTGTCTTAACGATCATGTATGTTTTAAGTATTTTTACAACCTTACAACTATAAGTTTTTCCAATTTCTAACATATATGTTATTTGCTTTTTTGTTTTTTAGCTTTTATTAAAGAATAAATGATCAAACCTAAAAGCACATTGACCACCAAGAATATAACCATATCACGACGGTTTGTACTTTTTTTAAGGTTAGCAATTTCATCAGGTGATACTATGAATGAATTGTAATAGTTTTCTATACGACTTATTCTTAAAGCAGAATTAGTAAGAATATAAATATGAGCAATAATTGTTAAAAAGAAAACAACTACAACAGTTATAAATGTTACAAAGTATACATAAAAACCTTCGGTTGGCACTAAAATAATGTGGATAGGGTTTGTAGAAAAACCACTAAATATACTTTTTCAATCAAAAGTCATAGGGTTCCCACTTACGTCTTTATAAGTTCCTCAAATTCATGCAACCAAAACAATAATAAAGAATGCAGCAACACAGATTGAATACAGCAAAGAACAAAATCAATTTGCGTTAATGTTTGCAATTTTAAGTTTTTTATAAATTTTAATTATATTAATAGAGATAATTTTTTGCTGACTAAAATTAATTGTTTTAGCTTCACTGTTTAAAGATAAAAAGCTAATAATTTTATTAATATAAATTCCAAAAATTACAAGAGATGGAATAATGTATAAAAGAAGTAATAATCAATTCTCATCTCTTTTTTCTCCAGTTAATACAATTACAAAAGCAGCAATTGTCAAACTAATAGCACACAAAAAAATAAAAGTTCATGCATATAAAGAAAATCTAGCGGTTTTTAATTCATTAACATAAAATTTAGGAAAGTAAGCATAAAAAGGATTTTTATGTTTCTTTGTGTTAGTATTAGTTTTTGCTTGTAATTGATCTAAATATATTGGCTTACTTTCGGCATGAGTAGTATTATCAACTCCAATTGTTGAATTAGCGTGATCAATGACAATGGACTGTGTCTTGTTTTCCATAGTGTATATATTATAATATCATTTATATATTGTGCGGATGTAGTTCAATGGTAGAACTTCAGCCTTCCAAGCTGACTACGTCGGTCCGATTCCGATCATCCGCTCCATAATTAATACCAAAAATGAATGTTGTAAAAAAAATCGGTTGATGAATTTGATATATTTTTGCAATTCCATTTGTATGTTTATCATTTTTTCTTGCAATGGTTTCTGTTGGACGGAAAGCAAGGAAATATCGTAAATTTCCAAATAAATTTTTTCTTGAACAACGATATAACTTCGTACATTCTCAGGTTAATAAGTTATTGTTTATAAAACGTGTAAAAGTACACTCAAATGGTACAAGTAAAATACCAACAATACCTACTCTTTTTGTATATAACCACAAATCAAATATTGATGCTGTGGTTTTACTTAAACTATTGTTTGAACACTGGGAAAATACCAACCAAGCATTCAAATTTAAATTTGTTGCTAAAAAAGAATTACAAAACAAAAAAAATATGATTACAAGTGTTTTGGATTTGTTAGATACAATCTATCTTGATCGTAATGATATAAGACAACAATTTAAAGCTTTTGAGTCTCAACACAATTCAGTTAAAGATAAATACTCAATCATTATTGCTCCTGAAGGTACAAGATATCACCAACATGAATTTGGTGATTTCAAAGCGGGTGCATTTAAACTTGCTTTTCATAACCTAATTCCGATTCAACCTATTGTTTTATATGGAACACCTGGATTATTATTTGAAAAAAAATATGCAAAAGTTTCTCGAGACATATATGTTACTTTTCTTATTTATAGAAAACCATTTGATTTTCATACACATAATATTGAATGATATTCTAATGAAATTAGAGGTGAAATGATTAAAGAGTATTTAAGAATTAAAAAAAATGTTGAAAATCATACACCTGTTTACGAAGTTGAATAATTGTTTTAATATTAATTTATATAATTAATATATGAACAAAGGAAATCGAAATAAAACAAAAATTGTAAATACAATTGGCCCATCTATAACACTTAAATTATTTGATCACGAAGCTTTAAAAGCAAAACCAGAGTTAGTTGCATTAGCAAAAAAGAATTGTGAAGATATTATTAAAGCTGGTAGTTCTGTTGCTCGTTTTAATTTTTCACATGGTACACAAGAAGAACAAACAATCCGTATGGATTTTTTATCAGAAGCTGCTAAAAAACTTGGTGTTCCATACTCTTTTCTATTAGATACTAAAGGTCCAGAAATTCGTGTATGAAAATTTCCTGATGATGGTATTTTATATGAAAAAGATGATGTAATCACTATTAATGCAATTAAAAGAGCAGTTGCCACTAAAAAAGGTTTTAGTGTTTTTGATGCTAGTGGAAAATATAACATGGCTAAAGATGTTAAAGTTGGAAATAAAATTTTAGTTGAAGATGGTAAATTAATATTAGTTGCTAACAAAGTTAATGTTGCAACAGGTGTTGTTGTTGCTACTGCTTTAAATACACATACTATTAAATCTAATAAAAGAATTAACCTTCCAGGCGCAAGTTATTCAATGCCTTTCATTAGTGAAAAAGATGAACAAGATTTAATTCTTGCTTGTAACAGAGGGATCAACTATGTTGCTCCATCATTTGTAAATTCTGTTAAAGATGTACAAGCAATTAGAAGCATTTTAAACAAAAATGGTGGTTCTAAAATTAAAATTATTTCAAAAATTGAATCTACTGATGGACTTAAAAACCTTGATGGTATTATTAAAGCAAGTGATGGAATAATGGTTGCTCGTGGTGATTTAGGAAGTGAAATCCCTTACGAGGAAGTTCCTTATTGAGAAAATCAAATGATTGAAAAATGTCGTTTAGTTAACAAGCCAGTTATTGTTGCAACTCAAATGCTTGACTCTATGGAACATAATCTTTTAGGAACACGTGCTGAAATCATGGACGTTTATGTTGCGGGAAAATGAGGAACTGATGCTACTATGACAAGTGGTGAAACTGCACAAGGACAATTCCCTGTCAATGTAATTGAAACTATGAAAACTATTGTAAAAGAATCTGAGTTTTTATTCAATTATGAAAGAGCTAAAAAACAATTTTCAAAAATAGCTTCATACACAAAAATGAGTTCTAAAGCTAAAAAAATTGCTCTTGCAATTGCTAAAGCAACTTATCCTAAAAAACAACAAACACCTAAAGCGTTATTCCCATACGAATTTGTGGTAATTTTTGAAAATGATGAAAAAATTATTAATGCAATTAGTGCAATCAGACCAGGTGCTGCAATAATTGTTGTTCTTGATAACTCAAACCTATACAACATGTTTGGATTAACATACGGAATATATACATATTTAGTAAGCAATTTAAGCATTGCTAAAAAAGACTATAAAAAAGTTGCAGCAAATGCTATTAAAAAATATAGTGAAGGAAGCAAAAAAGCTTGTTGCTTTATTAATAATAAATTCATTAACTTATAGTAATTTAGTTTACTTTGTCGCTATACTCGATTCTGTATATCCAGTATCATAAACAGTAAATTTTAAAACATTGTTAACAACAAGTTTTGTTGGAAAAGCTAGTTCCATGCAAACATCATCACCGGTGTTTTCATAAACAAAAAAAGCAATACGAAATTTTAAGTTATCAGCCAATGTACTTACAGTAAATCCTTTTTTTAATATTTGTGCTCCATTGTAATATTGTCAACCACGACTGTAGCTATTATTTGTACTTCTTCTCCCTCAAAAATATTCAATTCCTACAGCTGAATAGAAATTCATACGGAATGTGGTATAATTTGGTAATACTAAATTATCAAAAACAACTAATGAGTTTTTATAAAGACCTGCAAATTTTATGTTATAGGCTGACATTTCATAGTTTTCATTAATTCCGGTTGAAAATTCATATTGTTGACAAAATATAGTTCATGAAGCTGTATATGTATTACCACCTGTTGTATAGCTTCCGGTAATAACAAACAGTCCTCCAGAGTATTCTGTATTAGCAGCATACACTAATTTATTACTTTCAAATGTAATTGGTGCAGTCAGTGTAGAAGTTGTGTATGTTGCTGTTACTGTAGAACCACGGTATTTAAAACTTGGAGCTCCGCTATTTGATCCTGATGTTACAATTGTTTTACCATAAGTAAGCACAGCTGACTGAGTAACATTTATTTGAGCATTAAGCTGAGATGATGTGTTATAAACAGTAGAATCTGCTTTTGGTTGCACTGTAAATTCACCAGCTATATCATTTCTTTGTGTTAACAACAATTGATTGATATTTAAACTATTTGAGTATTCAGATACAAGTTTATCAAATACCATTTGTTGTGTTACATCTTCATTTTCATACATAGTATTTCCTTGTGTATAGAAAGGAGAAAGTAAAACAGTTTGTGGAAGATTTAGTTTTTGTTCTGTATCTCATGTAACATTTGTTGTTCCTGAATAAATCTTAGAATATGGTGATGCAGTAACAATAGCGTTAGAGTCATTTGTAATTTGTATTGCAAAATCATTAGTGTTGGGAAATGCTAATGAAAATTGCTCATGTAAAGCAGCGGCAATATTTTGTGCATTAGGTGTTACAACAAAATCAGGATATCCTTCAATTCCTAAATGATAAGCACCATCTCAAGTTACTTCACTTGCGTAATTAGTTATGTGATCATCATCTGAAAAAAATGAAGAGTTCTTAGCATATATAACAACTGCAGTTACTGCACTTGCTGTAATTGTAAGTAAACAAGTTGAACAAAAAATTTTATATACAGGAATTTTTTTCATTACTTAAAAACTCCTTTCGCAAGAATTTTTAGGCAATATATATATATATATATACTTTTTGTAAATTATTTATGATTTTTGCAGTCATTTCAATATGTATTATACAAACACTATTAATTTCGCATTCTATAAAAACACAAAAAATTAAAAAAATTTATTTTTGTTATTTATGATATGGAAACAACTATTTTTTAAAAAAATAAAAATGAAGTTTTACATTTTTTTCTTTCTTGTTGCTAATTATAAGTGTATGGAGAAAATAAAAAAACAACAAAAGAAAACAATAAATGGTGGCATAGCACCAATGATGGCATGAGTAATGATTACAGGTGCATGTTTAGCTGTTAGTACAATCGCAAGCATAATACCAACAAATGATTCAACTTGTGATGTATCTAACACAACAAATTCGCAAAACCCTCAAAGCTATACAAAAAGTAACCAAAAAGGCTTCTTAAGAATCAGTCCTAAAATATCTAGTTCAGCATTCTTCTTGCCAATTTAATTATTTTTTATTTATTTTAATAACATTTGATTCATCTATGATTCCTTCGTAGAATGTTTGTTCATGGGTAATCAATAAAATTGCTCCGGTTCATTTTATTAACTGTTCTTTCAATATTTCTTTACTGTCAACATCAATATGGTTAGTTGGCTCATCAAGAATTAAAACATTGCATTTGGTATTTTGTAAGATACATAGTTTAACTTTAACTTGTTCACCACCACTTAGTGTTTTTACAGGTTGCATTGCAACTTTACCTTTAACCGCACACTGAGCAAGCTGTTTTCTAACGTATACATCTTCTCAACTTGGGAAATGTTCTTTTATAATGTCAAATGGCGTTAGATCAGGATTAGCTCAACTTATATCTTGATCAAAATAACCAATCTTAGCACTTTTATCCCATATATATTCACCACCAAGTTTTGGAATTAATCCTAAAAGTGTTTTAACAAGTGTAGATTTACCAATTCCATTAAACCCACTAATAACAACCTTACTATTGCCATTTAAATCAAAAGAAATAGGAGGTAATAGTACTTTTTCTCCATATCCAACTAAAAGTTTATCAACTCTTAGAATCATACCATTATAAATAGGAAGACTTGTAAAATTAAATGATGGTTTTTCAAGTGTTTGTGCAGGCGGGATAATATCCATTTTATCTAGTTTTTTTTGCCTACTTTGGGCAGAAGCTGCACGAGTACCGGCACCAAAACGATTAATAAAATCCTTTAAGTGAGTAATTTCTTTTTGTTGTTTTTCATATTGAAGTTGCATATTTTTGTTGTACTCTTCTTTCAATTTTATAAATTGTTGGAAATTACCAGTATATTTTTTAATTTGTTGAAACTCAATGTTTATGATACAATTAGTAACAAGGTTTAAAAAATCAAAATCATGGGAAATGATAATATATGAACCTTCAAAACTTTGTAAATATTTGCTCAATCAATCAACTTGTTCTTTATCTAAAAAATTAGTTGGTTCATCCATCAATAATACATCAGGTGATTCAAGAAGCAATTTAGCTAAAATAACTTTTGCTCTTTGGCCGCCTGAGATTTTGCTTAATAGTGTGTCCATACCTATTTTTTGTACTCCAAGCCCAGCAGCAATTTTATTTATAGTTACATCGATATCATAAAAACCACTATACATTAGTTTGTTAGAGATTTCTTCTGCTCTTGTTGAAAGTTCATCGGTAATTTCAGTTGCCATTTGCTCATAGATTCCATTCAACTCTTTTTCCAAATCAAAATATTGTTGAAATGATAATCGTAAATATTCAATAATTGACATATCTTTTTCGATTTCAGCATGTTGATCAAGATATCCAATCTTGATGTTTTTTTGCCAAACAATTTCACCCATATCAACTTCAATACGTTTGATTAATATGTTTAAAAGTGTGGTTTTTCCTGTTCCATTTTGGCCGACAATTCCCATGTGTTCACCTTTATTTAATGTAAAATTGGCACCGTTATACAACACTTTATTTTTAATCGAGTAATTAAGATTTTCAACATCAAGTAAAGCCATATGGTTATTATATAACCATGCTACTTTATTTTTTTAGCAATTTTCTTATATTTACTCGAGATATAAAATACAATTTTCTTTCCCTCAGGAATTTCAATTTTTCTATTTGCTCAAGATTGTGAAACCACCCTTTTATTTTTTTTTTCAATTCTTAACGAACCAACATCTAAAACTTTTATTGTGTTGTTATTAATTAAATGTGATTCAATGTAGTCTTCATATGATTGCAAAATCTTTTTAACAGTTGTAGGAGAAATAGAATTTTTTTGTGCGATGTGTTTAATAATAGAAGAATTATTAATAGACATTATGTTGTAATTATAATAAAAGCAACGATGATAAAAAAAACAAAATCAGTTGTTGAACAAAAAACTAAATTAGAACAATCTAAAACAAAATTACAACAAAAAATTGTAAAACTTGACGAGAAAATTAAAAGTCTTAAAAATTCAAAGTCTGAATTGCTGGAAAAATTTGAACAATTAAAATTCAAATTTGAACGAAAGATTGTTCGTTTAGACAATAAAATTAATATCTTAGTTCAATCTAAACTTTCTTTACAGCAAGATCACGAAGATTTAAAAAATAAATTTGCTGAAATGATTAAGCAACTTGATGCTAAAATTAATGTACCAGCAATTACTTCTCAACAACAACTTCTTAATGTTGTTAATTTAATTAAACAATGAAAAATATTACAAGTAAAATTTATGTTGCTCGACGAAAAAACACAATTATTTCGTGAACGATTAAATAAAATTTATAAAGTTAATACCTACAAAAAACTTAGTCCAAGTGAATTGTATGATTATGTTAATTTTATTGAAAATAATAAAAATGCTATGCATCTTGGTTTTTTTCACATTCAAATCTACTGCAACGAAAGAGCAAAATATTTAATTTTAAATGCTAAACTTAAATTTTATACAAACACTGAAAGTAATACAAAAATTAATATGGTAGAAAAAAACAAAATAATTTCAAAATTAAAATATGCAATTGCTTCATCAAATTCATATATTAAAAACCTTAGACCTTCTTTGTATGGTAAATACCATGCCAAAGTAGTATTGTTTTTAGAAAATTGCAAAAAAAATGAACCAGCCAACTTTTCTAACCCTAACGCTGTAATTAGTTTGCGTGATGTTAGCAAATACTATGTTAACAAGTTTAATGCATTTAAAGTTTTGAAAAATGTTGACTTAGAAATCAATAACGGCGAGTTTGTAGTTATTTTAGGACCTAGTGGAAGTGGAAAAACAACATTACTTAATATTATTTCTGGTATGGATAATGCAACGTATGGTGAAGTTATCGTTGCTGGTGAATCATTAATAAATAAACGAGACTCAGCATTAACTTCTTTTAGAAAAAGAAATGTAGGTTATGTTTTTCAACAATATGGATTGTTACCAAATTTAAATGTAAGAGAAAATGTAGAAATAGGTGCGAATCTACAAAAAAATGATTCTAAAAAAATCGATATTGATGAATTACTTAAAGTACTAGGAATTTTTGATTTTAGAAAAAAATTACCATACGAATTATCTGGTGGTCAACAACAACGTGTTTCTATTGCTCGTTCACTTGCTAAAAATCCGAATGTTTTATTCGGTGATGAACCAACTGGGGCTATAGATGAAAAAAATACCAAAGAAATATTGACATTATTTAAAAAAACTAATAAAAAATATAAAACAACAATTATTATTGTTACCCACAACAATCTAATTGCTGAAATGGCCGATACTGTAATTAAGTTTAATGACGGAAAAGTTTCACAAATTTTACACAATCCAAATCCTAAAACAGTTGAAGAGATTAATTGATAATCTTTTATAAATTATAATTTTAATGTCATGGGATGAAGAACCATCGTTATTAGAAAAAGTTCCAAAATTTCTTATAAACTTGGTTATGTAATAATCAGAAACGAAGAAGAAACATTTATTGTCGCAGATGAAATATCTGTTTTGTTCTTAGAATCAAACCAATGCATGATCACTACAGAATTATTGAATCAGTTAATTAAAAGGAATGTTTCGGTAATTTTTTGTGACGAAACTCATTTGCCAAATTCTCAACTCATAGGATTACACGGAAACTATAAAAGCAGTAAAAACTTGCATATGCAAATAGAGTGATTACAAAACACCAAAGATAAATTATGGAAAGAAATTATAAAACAAAAAATAATCAATCAATCCAAGATTTTAGAAAAATATAATTTTACTTTGCAAGCTGAAATGCTGTTGCGATATTGTTGCGAAGTACAAGATAATGATATTAGTAATCGAGAAGGACATGCGGCCAGTGTGTATTTTACTAGTATTTTTGGAAAAAGTTTCAATCGCCGAGATAACGAAAACGAAATAAATAAAGTTTTAAATTATCTATATTCAATTCTTTTAAGTTGTTTTTCGAGAGTTGTGATTGAATATGGATATAGTAATCAATTAGGAATATGACATAAAAACGAATTCAATTTCTATAATTTGTCTTGTGATTTAATGGAGCCATTCCGTTTTATCATCGATGATTATGTATTAACTAACAAATTTAAAATTAACCAAAAAAATGAATTACAAAAAATATTGCTATGCAAGATTTTTATTAACAAAAAAACAGAAACTTTTGAAAATGCAATTAAAATATTTACAAAAAATTGTATCAACTCATTGAATGATAACAAAATAAGTATTCCAAATATTGAATCATATGAATTTTAAATTTATGCGTGTAATGTTATTTTTTGATTTGCCAACGACAACCACTAAAGATATTAAAAGTTATCACACATTTGTTAAAAATATCAAAAAAAATGGATATATTATGAACCAATATTCAATTTATACAAAATTAGTAGTGAGCCCTAAAATGGCTCAATTAGAAGAAAGTTTTATTCGAAAGTATGTTCCGAATAATGGTGGTAATGTTCAATTATTAACAGTCACAGAAAATCAATTCGCTTCTATAGTTTATATAATAGGAGATAATAAAAGTAAGTTTTTAACTTCAACAGATAAAATCACATGAATATAAAAATACAACACCCAGCGTTATCTAATGGAATAGAAATTTCATGTGATATTATAAATACAATATATTTTGATGAATGTAATATTTTTTATCAATTTATAACTGATCTGCAAAATGATGAAATTGCTAATGAAAAATTTTATATTTCGTCAGATTACACACATGTAAAAACCACAACAATTTTAGAATGTGTTGTCAATCTATTTTCCATAGAAATGAATGATAAAAAAATAATTACAGGATTTTACAAGAAAATTGTAAAACAATCAGAAGATGATAGCAAAACAATTAAGGATATTCAATCATTGAATACACAATTGAGTTATATAGTAAAAAATGTTACATCAAATTGTAATATGCCATTAATTTTTGATGAAGAACTTACTTTGCAACATTTACTAAAAATAACTGATTTAAGGTTTAATTTTAAAGATATTAATTTTTTAGTTAAACTTACAAATTATATAGAATTATTATTGGAATTTACGAGTATTAAGATTCTCATTTTGCCCTTCTTAAACAATTTATTAACAGAAGAAGAACTAGATACATTAATTAGTTTCACAAAAAATAAAAATTTCTTTATTATTACCTGTAACAGTCAACAAAGTAATATTCAAAAAAATAAATTAAAAACAATCTATAAAGAAAAGGAAGAAAAAGACATTATAATATAGGTACTGTTGTATACAAAGTGTTGCTTGTTACACAGGTAGCATCCATTCTGGTGTTTGGTGCTAGATTGTAACACTCTCAAACG
>JAITDP010000001.1 GCA_031282505.1 Mycoplasmataceae bacterium
TAGACCTGGTATGTACATTGGTGACACTAACGTTAAGGGTCTGCACCACATGATTTGAGAAATCGTTGATAACTCAATCGATGAAGCAATGGCTGGATTCGCTACAAGAATTATTGTTAAAATTACAAAGCAAGGAACTATTGTTGTAGATGACGATGGACGTGGTATTCCAACTGAAAAGCAAAAAAAAACTGGATTATCTGGTGTTGAAACAGCTTTATGTAAACTACACGCTGGTGGTAAGTTTGGTGATGGAGCTTATAAAGTTTCTGGTGGTTTACACGGTGTTGGTGCTTCAGTTGTTAATGCATTGAGTAAATGAATGAAAGCTTGAGTTAATCGTAATGGTGAAGTTCATTATATGGAATTTGATAATGAAGATATTTATCACGATCCTGATAACGGACACGCTATTGAACCACTAAAATCAATAGGTAAAATACCAGCTGGTGAAAAAGAACAAGGTACAACAATTGAATTCTACCCCGATTACAACATTATGGAAAAAAGCGATTGAGATCACGAAATAATTTTAGCTCGTTTAAAACAATTAGCTTATTTAAATAAAGGAATCAAAATTGTCTTTATTGATGAAATACTCGGATCAACAGAAGAATGAATGTATGAAGGTGGAATTAAACAATATGTCGAAGATTTAAATAAAGATAAAGAAGTTTTAATCAAAGATGTTATTTATGGTGAAAAAACTGCTGAGTTAAAAGTTCCTAACCAATCTAATGCAAAACCATATGAAGTTACAGCTGAAATTGCTTTCCAATACAATAAATCTTATATTTCTTCTGTATATTCTTTCTGTAACAACATTAATACAACAGAAGGTGGAACTCATGAAGAAGGTTTTAAATTAGCGCTTGTTCGTTTAATAAATAAATTTGCAATTGAGAAAAAGTTCATGAAAGAAATTGATGAAAAAATTACTAAAGATGATATTCTTGAAGGATTAACTGCAATTATTTCTATTAAACATGAAAATCCACAATATAAAGGTCAAACAAAAGGTGAACTAGGAAATACAGAAGTTCGTCCATTTACAAACGATGTAACGAGTTTAATTTTTGAAAAATATATGCTTGAAAATCCTGCT
Source organism: Mycoplasmataceae bacterium (assembly GCA_031282505.1). Lineage (GTDB taxonomy): Bacteria > Bacillota_I > Bacilli_A > Mycoplasmatales > Mycoplasmoidaceae > Malacoplasma_A. Next base: position 1,106 of record JAITDP010000001.1, read on the forward strand.
GAATGTGAAATAATTCTTAAAAAAATTATTTTTGCAAAAGAAGCAAGAATTAAATCTCAAGAAGCAAGAGAAGCTACAAGAAGAAAATCTCCATTCGATACAGCTTCATTGCCTGGAAAATTAGCTGATTGTTCAAGTAAAGAATCATCAATTTGTGAAGTTTATTTAGTAGAGGGTGATTCAGCTGGTGGTAGTGCAAAAATGGGACGTAATAGTTTTTTCCAAGCAATCTTGCCATTACGTGGTAAAATTCTTAACGTTGAAAAAGCTAAAACAGATAAAATATTTGAAAACGAGGAAATCAATGCAATGATTACCGCTTTTGGTATTGGAGTTTTCCCTGAATACAAATTTCACGAAGAAACTGTAACTAATGAAGATGGTACTGTAACTACTACTAAAAAATTAAAGCCTCGTTATGATAAAATAATCATTATGACAGATGCTGATGTTGATGGAGCACATATTAGAATCCTTCTATTAACTTTCTTATTCCGTTACCTTCGTCCATTGTTAGATAATGGTCATGTTTATTCAGCAGTTCCACCGCTTTATAAAGTTTTTGGAAATAAATCTGTAGCTTATGCATATTCTGATGAAGAATTAGAAAAAATCAAAGAAGAATACAAAGACCAAAAATATACAATTCAACGTTATAAAGGTTTAGGAGAAATGGATCCAGAACAACTTTGAGAAACTACAATGGATCCAACTACTCGTTTATTAAAGAAAGTTACTATTGAAGAAGCTTCATACGCTGACCAACAATTCTCATTCTTAATGGGAGATGATGTATTACCACGTAAAGATTTCATTGCTAAAAACGCAAAGTTTGTTAAAAATCTAGATATTTAATGGATCATACTAATATTGCTTTTCTTGTGACAGGCATATTATCTTTTATTTTTGGTTTGTCTAATTCAATCCCGGCTTTTTTAAGAGTGTGACACACAAAGAAATCAAGTTCGTTATCACTTTATACTCAAATCCTGCGTGTTATCGTTGGAATCATCGTTATTGCAACTCTTGTAGGTAAATTACTTAAATATTGAAATACCGGTTCACAGAAAATACATATAGAACCTTGAAGAATCTGTTCCACTTTAGATGTTATTTGTAATGTGTTTGGATTTTTTTGTGCTTCTTATATTTTGATTCATCGGTTCATTACATATAAACCAGGCGATGAAAGTTTTAAAAAATATTTCAAGTTCGAAGGCAAATATATTGTAATCTACATAATATTTGCAATAGTTGTGATTAGTGATATTGCAACAGTTATTCATTACAAAATGCACACTAACATAACTGTTCAATGAATTTTTTGATGTGGTTGTGTCTCATCGGTTTTAGGAATTTTTACCATGTTACCATTGACAATAAGAGTTATTATCACAAAAGATACATATTCAATTTCACTTATTGCTGAAATTTCTTTAGTAATAGCAATGATTTTTTGAACTTCATATGATGCAATAGGTCTGCATAATGATGTCCATGAAAATTTACCTTACTTCATTGCAGATATTTATACTTCAATATGAGTGGCAATAATATTTGCTTACAAGTTATCAGATACTATTAAACAAAAGAAGAATATAGTTTTATAATTTAATTACATTAAATGATTAAATTAGTAATGTTTCAAACTGAATTATTCGAAATTTATGGTAATGAATTAAAGAAGGGTGCAGAATCATTAAAAAATGATGACGTAGCATTTTATTCTGCAATGACAGAAGAATTAATTTCATTGTCTAATGATATTAAAAAATATATCCAACTTAAAACTGATGCTCGTGATCCAAACAAACTTATGAAAGGATATGTTGCTGCTAATTATTATTTTATTGTTAATAGTGAAAACAATAGTGTTGTTGGGTTGTGCAACATTCGTTTATCACTAGATGCACCAAATTTAAAAAACTATGGTGGCCATATCGGATATCTTATTTTTAAACAATATCGTGGACACGGTTATGCTTCAACTGCGTGTTTGTTATCAATTGAAGAATGTAAGAAGCTTAATATAAATCCAATTATGATATCTTGTTTTGAAAATAATTTAGCTTCAAAAAAAATTATTGAAAAAAATGGTTTTATTTTTAGTCATACATATCCATATAAAGATGAATATGTTAGTGGCAATATGTTAATATATTACTTAAATTATTAACTAATTGTGCTTATTATTTTCTTCATGATAAATAATATTTATTTTATTTCTTTCTTGTTCGTTTTTTAAATCATATAAACGAATTCTAATAAATTGTTTTGAATCTCTGATTAAAAAATCATCAACATTTTTAAATCAGAAATTATTAAGTCGACATACAAAGTAAGATGTTCCTTCGTTAATAACTTTTTCATAAAAAGATTTTTGTATGTTTGACATAAAAACATTATTAGATTGATTCCAACTAGTTTTAACATCCATGTAGAATTTTTTCCCATTTGAAGTATGGATAATAAAGTCAAATGGATCACTTGTTTCCACTCCTTTATTGATTCATTCAATTCTTTCAATCTTCTCTCCATAAGCATCTAGTTTAAGTTGAAGATTAGAATATAAAACTTTTGCTTTTTTTGCATTTAAGAATTCAACGAAACATTCTCCTAACAGTCCACGTTGTATAGCGTTCAAATTTTTCTTTTCAAAATTATCATAGTTAAATATTTTTTTAAGCTTAATATATATTGGAGCATTAGATTTAAATGAAAGTTTAGGATTATCATTATTAGTTTTTAAATCTTCGCCATTAACCATATAAGATGCTATCTTTCTATTTTTAAGAAGTTTAAGTAAAACTATTTCATTTCCTATTAAAACAAAAATAGAAGCAACAAATATAAATAAAGGAAATATTCATACAAGTAACTTGTTAATTGGCGGTATTAATAAACAACATAAAAATAAAATTAATGTAGCTATAGCTACACAACAAATAATGATTCTGTTTTTTTTGAAAGTTTTCTTGTATTTATAATTTAAATCTATTCGACTATTTTTTTCACTGGCTTTTGAAAAAATTTCAACAATTTTATTTTGATAATCAACAAAATTGTACCCTAAGTTATTTCCGATTTTGCATCATTTTACACCAAGTCTAAAACACATTGAAATTTGAGCATAACGTTTATTTTCCTTAATTAAATATTCCATGTATTTTATGTACAGCTGGATTAATAATTCAATAGCTTTCTTTTGGTGCTTTTCAGCAGCCATCCTTAGATATTTTTCAGCACGTGAAAAATTACTATTGCTATTAATAGGAGCATTTAGATAATACTCACCCAATGTTATTTGAGCCTCATGATCATGAAGCATTGCTTTTTTAATCAAAGCATCGATTTCGATTTTTTCCATTTAAATTTCTATTTATTTGTAGAAAGAGGAACAACTATATCACTATCTTTTTTTCCAACAACTAAAATTGGATTCTTCTTGATAGAAGAAATTGCATCAAACAATACGGCTAAAATTAATCAGCATGTACGTTTAGATTTTGTATTACACGGTATGTTGTAATCAACATCTTTTGGATTAGCATCACTATTACTTAATGCAATAATAGTTGCATTAACTTTTTTTGCTTCTGCAATAGCATTTTTTTCGTTAACTGAATCTAACACAACAACAACACGTGGTGGACGAGTCATATTTTTTATTCCGCCAATGAAACCATTTAATTTGTTGCATTCTTTTGCTAATTGAATTTGTTCCTTTTTGCTATATTTTTTTATCTCACCACTAGCTTGCAATTCAATTAAACGGTTAAGTTTATTAATTGACTGTTTTATAGTTTTGAAATTGGTTAGAATACCTCCTAACCATCTTTTAGTAACATAAAATAAACCATTGATTTCACATTGTTGTTTAACAAAAGAAGAAATTTCAGTATTTTTAGTAGCAACAAATAAAATATCTTCAAGATTTATAGCTGCGTCTTGTAATGCCTTATATGAAGTAGTTATGGCATAAATAATTCTTCTTAAATCAAAAAATTTAGAACCATTAGCTGATTTGCTACTTAAATATATAGTGTTTTTAGGATTTCATTTACGACCAATAACTAAATTTTGTGCACCAACTTCGTCAAGTTTTTCAGAAGAAATTAAATGAGGAACACCAGCTTGCTCATATAACTTTTTTGTGAACAAATCAATGGCAGTAAAATCTTGATTATTATTCATTTTTATATTATAATTACTCACCCTCATTAGCAAAATCATCAAATGATCCAATGCCTAAATCTACAACACGTTTCTTTTGTTGAGTTTTAGAACCATTAGATTCGTTATTACCTCTATAAGTTCCGTTTTTGTTTCCAATGTTACTATTAGTGTAGTCAAATGGCTCATAAGCAACTTCGATTTCTTCTGCATCACTAGGAGTTATAACTTCAACTGTTCTTTCAAGAATTTTTGAAATCAATTTAATGTTATTACCAGAATTACCTAATAAATAAACAGCGTTATTTGTAACTCCACCTCATTTAGTACTGTGGTTAGTATCATCAACAACTAATGAAATCATTTTATCAGTAATACGAGCACCAATTAATTGAATAGGTGCACAAAGATTCATAATTAAAGTTTTAATATCATCACTTCATAAAATAACATCTATTCTTTCTCCACTTAATTCATTTTTAATAGCATTAATTCTACTTCCGCCAGGTCCTATGATAGTTCCAACAGGATTAATGTTTTCTGCGCCACTGCCACTCTTAACTAAAAGTTTAGAACGTTCACCTGGAATACGAGCAAGTTTTTTAACTTCAATCAAACCTTCATTAATTTCAGGAACATTTTTATATAAAAGATACATAAATAATAAATCGCTTGTTCTTGAAAGGATAATAGGTCAATCACGAGAGTTTTCTAAAACATCAACGATAACAAAGTGGTATTTTTTACCAGAGATTAAGTTTTCACCACGAATTTGTTCAGAAGGAAGTAAAATACCAAATATTTCATTAGAAATCTTAATGATGTATTTATTTCCGTCAATTTGGTGAACTTCGTAATATCCAATAGTATCTTTTTTGTTTTTTCAACCACTATAAATAGATTTATTAACTTCGCTATTAAGGTTATGTCGGAAATTTCCTCAAATGTTTTGAATTAATTTTTTACTTAAACTACTGAATTCGATTGGTTTTCTTATAGTTGAACCAACAGCAGCTGAAGGATCAAGTTTTTTAGCATCATTGATACCAATCTCAATGTAATCATCAAAATCATCATTATCAACATTGTCAACAACAACATAAACACGGTATAATTTAAAACTATTGTTTTCAAAGACTACATCAATTTGAGAATCAACGAATTCATGAGTATATTCAGAAACAATTGCTTGTTCAAAAGCTTTAATAACAAAATCTTCAGATAATTTCTTATCTTCAGCTATTTCTTTGATGGTATTTATGATTTGTTCTTGTTGAGTAGACATTAATTGTATTCAATAAATAAGGGTGGATGGTATAAATACCATACACCCCTTACCTAATGTATTTATATTATATAATAAAAATATGATACAGGTACAAACTAGAATGGTTGTTACAGATAATACAGGAGCTAAAATTGCTCAAGTAATTAAGATTCCTGGTGCTTATAATCCGCACTATGCCCATATTGGACAAATTGTTAAAGTTGCTATTAAAGATTCTACTCCAGACGCAAAAGCAAAAAAAGGTACAATGGCTCTTGCTGTAATTGTTAGAAGTGTAAAAGGTGTTTGTCGAGAAAATGGACTAAAAGTTTCTTTTAGTGATAACGCATGTGTTTTAGTTAAAGCTGATAAAACTCCAGTAGGAACACGTGTTTTTGGTCCAATCGCTCGTGAAGTTAAAGAAAAAGGATTTAACAAAATCGCTTCATTAGCAGCTGAGGTTTTATAGTATTAAACTATTTGTTACCTTATTTTTTGATTAATTCAAAAATTGGATTATCATTTTCATAACGTGTTAAAGTTATTTTAAAAAATGTACATTCGTATTCACTATATAAAGTAAATTTTTTTGTTTTAAAAACTGACTCAAAGTATTCAATAAATAATAACTTTTGTTGTTTTATATTTCTTTTAAAATATCTTTTCATAAAAGTATGGCATTTATAGTTTCCATTTATTAATCATGTAAAACTATTAATTCTTCGGTATTTATTAACTTTATCAAATTCATCATAGATTTCACCAACAATTTGTTCTACAACATTCTCTGTTGTAATTATTCCAATTGATGCTGAAGAATTAGAATTTTCAACACAAAACATATTTATTCCTGAACGTTGCATAATTCTTAAAACAACATTTAATTTTGTTGATGGATGAACAACCGGCATGGCATGAATAAATTGTTTCCAATTAATTTTCTTGCCATTATTTAAGAATTTATATTTATATATTTCATCAGAAATAATGTAACCAATAATTTTTTTACTTTTGCTTTTTATTACTGGTATTCTTGTTTTGTTTTGCATTAAACAGAATTCTAAAACACTTGCATCATCCATATCTTGTGATACTTTATTAATTTTGTCAAATGGAACATATATGTCACCAACTTCCATTTCATCAAAATTTAATGAGTGTTTTACTAACAGAGCTTCTTCTCTTTCTAGCACCCCTTCATTTTGCATATCTAAAACTAATCCGTTTATTTCACGTTCACTTGTGGTTACACCTTTCTTTTTGCCAAACATTTTATTTAATACATAATTTAATGGGAAAAATAAAATATAAAAAACATAAACTGCAACCCCAAATGTCTTTAATCATTTTACCCCATGTCTTCTAGCAATTGATTTAGGAAGATATTCACAAAAAATCAAAACTATCAAGGCTAATATGAATGAAACAATTCCACTCACAAGGTGCGAATATGAATCACCTTCAGTTAATCCTTCAACCACTAATGTAACTAATGATGAACATACAATAGAAAATACTGTGTTTCCTATTAGTACACATCCAAGTGTTAAGTTAAAGTTCTTTAATAGTTTAGTAACGTATTTATAATTTTTACTTTTCTTATTGTTATTTGCTGCGTCCCATTGGTAAGTATGAACAGATGTTATAGCTGTTTCACTACCAGCAAAAAACAAACACATAATAAGGAATATTAGCGAGACTATTGAATAAATAATTACCTGGACAAGGTCCATATAATTATTATTATATATGTCATTATTTATCACTTTTGAAGGTCCTGACGGAAGTGGGAAATCTTCAATACTTGAGAAAGTCTTCAAACAACTTAAAAATGATTTCCCAAATAATAATTTTGTTTTAACACGTGAGCCAGGTGGAACAAACAATAAAATTGCAGAAGATATAAGAAATATTTTATTAAATAAAACTGAATATAAAATTAATTATCAAGCAGAAGCGTTGCTATTTGCCGCAAGCCGAGCACAACATGTTCATGATTTTATCAAACCAAATCTTGAACAAGGCAATTTTGTTTTATGTGATCGATACATTGATTCGTCAATTGTTTATCAAGGTTTTGGAAGAAAACTAGGGGTTGATAATATTTGAACAATTAATAACTTTGCTATGAATGGTGTCATTCCTAATGTAACTTTTGTTTTAATGGTTACTCCCGAGATTGGAATGCAAAGAATTAATGCAAATAAGAACCGTGAAGTTAATCGCTTAGATAAAGAAAAAATTGAATTACACAAACAAGTTTATGATGCATATCGTTTCATCATTGATAATGATAAAACTAATCGTATTGTTGAAATTGATGCATCTAAATCATTTGATGAAGTTTTTGAAAGTGTTTATTCAAAACTTAAAAATTTAATACAAAATGAATAAAACCTTTGACTATTTAATTGACGCTCTCAAATCACTACCTGGTGTTGGTACAAAACAAGCAAAAACAATAGCACAACACTTAATTAAAAAAGATGATATATATGTTAATGAATTAATTGTTAGAATAAAAAATGCGAAAGATAATATTAAATTTTGTAGCCAATGCAACAACATTTGTGAGAATGAATTATGTGATATATGTCGAGATTTCGGACGTGATGTGACAAAATTATGCATTGTTACTACAAATGAAGATCTAACTAAAATTAATGAAACAAAAGAATACAATGGTTTATATTTTGTTACCAACGATGAGTATGATGGAAAAAAAGCAAAAGAACTTCCAGCTAAAACTGTTACAAAATTTATTAAACTTTTAAATTTGTATAAATTCCATGAAATAATTATTGCAACCAATTGAACCAACAATGGTGAACTTACTGCTGTGTTTTTAAAAAAAATAATTAATAATTATTTACCAAATTGCAAAACGTTCCGTTTAGCTATTGGATTACCTGTCAATTCAGCACTTGATTACGCTGACAGTCTTACATTGAAACACGCGCTTAAAAATAAAACTAGTTATTAGTTTTTAAAACATCTTGACATCTTGTACAAAGTTTTTCTTCATTTAAACTTCCTGATGGGAAATAATTTCAACATCTTTCACAACGTTCATAATTAGCATTATCAACTTTTATTTCGAATTCAACACTATTATCGTTTTGAGAAATTTCAACTTTTGCAACATTCAACAAATATTTTAATTCTTCCGCAGTTCATCCAAAAGAATTGTTAAACGAAATTAACACAATTGCTTGTGTATTTTTTGTAATAATTTTATTTCTTCTAAGTTCCTCTAATTTTGCATAAGAAAGAGTTTTAATTTTAAAGAATTGTTCTCACTTTTCATAATTTATATCAGTATTAGGTAATTCCAATTCAAAAGTGTGATTGTGAATAAAAATTGATTTTTGTTTTAGAGAAATATTTAAAAAAGAATAAACTTCTTCACAAGTATGTGGAATAATTGGAGCTAATAAAAATAAATAATGTGTAATAATTTGAAACAAAACAGTTTGAGCAGCACGACGTTTCTTGTCATTTTTATCATCACAATATAGTGTATCTTTAATGATATCAAAATATCATCCAGATAACTCAATAATATGATTATTGATTAATTCTACAACACTTGTGAAATTATACTTAGAGAAATCATTATTTATAGTCTCTATATTTTTTTTAAGAATATTCAAAACATACATATCAGCATTTGAAAAAGAAGCCATAGAAGAATGTTCTTCAAATGAATAATCAGAAATATTAGAAAGAATAAATTTAAACAAACTATTTCTGATACGTCTATAAACTTCACTAACTTGTTTTAAAATATTCTCACCAATACGTAAATCTTGTGAATAATCGCTTGATGCAACTCACAATCTTAAAATATCAGCGCCGTATTGTTGACAAACTGCATTAGGATCAATAACGTTACCTAATGATTTAGACATTTTATTTCCTTTTTCATCAAGAACGAATCCGCATCCTAATAATTGTTTAAATGGAGATTTTTTATTAACTAAATACGAAGTAATTAACGATGAATTAAATCATCCACGGAATTGATCCTTACCTTCTAAATAAAGTTGACAAGGATATTGCAATTCATTTTCTAATAATACTGATCATGTCGTTCCACTATCAAATCACACATCCATAATATCAGTTTCTTTACGATATTGTTTTGTTAAATCATATTTATTTGTTAAAAAATAAGTAGCAGGTTTTTCATATCAAACATCAACGCCTTCTTTTAAAAGTATTTCAAGAGTACGATTCAAAACATCGATATCAAAAATAGGCTTGTCGTTTTCATCATAAATAATAATGATTGGAACACCTCAATATCTTTGTCTGCTAATACATCACTCAGCACGTTTTTTAATAGTTTCACACATTTGTTGATAGTTCAATTCATTTGGAAATTTAACATCTTTTAATTGTTCAAGAATTCCATCTTTTAGTTTATCAATATTAACAAACCATTGTTTAGTTGCACGATACATAACAGGTTTTTTAGTTCTTCAATCGTGTGCAACAGAGTGAGTAATCACATCATGACGCAAAAGTGCACCAGCAGTAGTAAGTTTATTAATGATTATTTCATTTGCATCTAAATAAAATACACCAACTAAATCTTTGTCAATAGAAGTAGAATCAAATTTACCATATGAATCAATAGGAACATATGGTTTTATTAAATATTTTTTACAAGCTAAATAGTCATCATTTCCAAAACCACTAGCATTATGAACAAGTCCTGTTCCGTTATCTACGCTAACATAATCTGCAAGAATAACAGGGTTGTATAAATCATAAAGCATATGTTTATATGTAATATTTTCAATTTCTGAGCCCTTAAATTGTGATAAAATTTCAGCATAGCCTCAGTTTAAAGTTTGTTTTAAATTCTCAAGAAGCACATCAGCACATATATAAATATTGTCACCTACTTTTACTTTATCATATATTGCATTAGGATTAACTGCAATTGCTTGGTTAGATGGAAGAGTTCAAGGAGTTGTTGTTCAAACTAAAAGTTTCTCACCATTAAAAACTAATGCATTCCCTTTTTCTACAGTAAATGTTACATAAATACTATTAGATTGTTCATCTGCATATTCAACTTCAGCATCTGCAAGAGCTGTTTGACTACTCCAAGACCAATAAACTGGTTTTAAATCTTGGTAAACTAATCCATGTTCAATTGCTGTAATAAAAACTTTAAGTTGATCGTTAACAAACTCTTTATCAAGAGTTGTATATATGTGTTTTAAATCAGTCTCTAAACCAAGACGTCCAAATTGTTGCTTTTGAATTTCGATTTGTTCTAAAGCAAATTTTTCACAATTTTTTCTTTTTTCGATAATAGATAAATCTGGATTGTTATTAACACCTTTTTTTAATAATGCATGTTCAATTGGCATTCCATGTGTATCTCATCCAGGGATGTAATCAGAATAATATCTTTCTTGATTTCAACGTCGCACAATAATATCTTTTAAAATTTTGTTAAGTGCATGTCCAACGTGAATGTTGCCATTCGCATATGGTGGACCATCATGTAAAATTCGTTGTTCATTGCCTTTATTGTTAAGTAAAATTTTGTTATAAATATCATTGTCCAATCATTGTTTCTGAATCAACAATTCCTTTGAAGGCAAATTACCTTTCATCTCAAAATCTGTCTTTAATATATTAAGTGTATCTTTGAAAGATGACATAATTGAATAATATTATAATTAATAGAGATGTTTAAGTTATTGAAGCTAGTTAAGCCTATTGATAAAGTATTAATAACTTTATTAATTTTTATACTTTCTGCTCAAGTTTACTTCGATTTATTTTTACCAGATCGAATTCAGGACATATTGTCTTTATGGAAAAGTGGAGTACCTAATGCATATCAAATTTGAATAAACTTTCTTTATGCATTAGGTTTTGTTTTTGGAAGTTTTTTCTGTTTGTGTGCAACTATGAAACTTAGTTCATCTATTTCAAATGATTTAGCATATGAAATGAGAAGAAAAATCTTTTCACATGTTAACTCATTAAGTACAAAAGAAATTGATTCAATTGGTGTACCAAGTTTAATCAATCGTAATACTGGTGATGTTATGAAAGTTGCACGTGGATTGGAATTTACACTTAAATTAGGTATTGCAGCACCTGGTATGATGATTGGTGGAATTATTAAAGCTGTTGTTGATAGTTCTAATACTTTTGCATCAACTTTTGCTGTTGCATCATTTAGTTTAGCAATAGTATTTACATTAATAATACTACTTATTTTTTTATCAGTGATAGGGCCAATCGTTATTTCCCGAATGAAAAAATTAGCTTTTTTTTCTGATGATTTAAATGAAAAAGCACGTGAAAATATTACAGGTGTTCGTGTAATTAGAGCATTTGATGCTCAAAAATTACACATTGCTTCAACTGATAAAATTAGTGAAAAAATTTATCGAAATAATTTTGCTTTTTGTTTTTGAGATATGGCATTTTCATTTATTGCTTCGCTTGTTAATTATGTAACAATTACAATTTATTGAATTGGTGCATATTTCATATTTAAAGGCGAAGCCATTACCATCCCTGTTTTAATTAAATTTACACTATTGTCTAATATTATTATTTATGCATTTGTGCGTTCAACAATGCTTATCTTCTTTTTACCTTCAGCAATTGTTTCAGCTAAACGTATCAACCAAGTATTAAAACTTAGTTCTTCTATTGTTTCTGGAAAAACTAAAAAAATCAATCTTAAAAATAAGTATGCTATTGAATTTACTAATGTAAACTTTAAAGTTAATTCTACATCTGAAAACATTCTTAGCAACATTGATTTTAAAATTAAACCTGGTAAAACATTAGCAATAATTGGTGCAACCGGTTCTGGTAAAAGTATGATTGCAAAATTAACGGCACGTTTATTTGATTCTTCTAAAGGAACGATTAAAATCTATGGTAGAAATATTAAAGAATACGATCTTAATTTTTTGCATGAAACAATTGGATTTGCTCCGCAAAAAGCATTTTTGTTTAATACAACAATTCACAATAATGTATTAGCTAATATTGCTGATCGAGGATATTCTGCTTATTTACAAGATCAAATAGTTAAAAAAGCATGTGATATAGCGTGTGCAAGTGAATTTATTAATAAATATGAAGATAAATACAATCACATAGTTAGCCAAAACTCTACCAATTTATCTGGTGGCCAAAGACAAAGAATTGCAATTGCCCGGGCAATTGCAAAAGAACCTAATATTTTAATTTTTGATGATAGTTTTAGTGCTTTAGATATGCTTACTGACAAAAAAATTAGAAAAAACATTTCTAATAATTATCGCAAAACTACAAAAATTATTATTGCTCAACGTATAAATACAATTATTAATGCTGACAATATCATAGTGCTTGATTCTGGGAAAATTGTTGGACATGGTACACACAAATCATTAATGAAAAGTTGCAAAGTTTACCAAGAATTTGCACACAGCCAATTATCCAGAAAGGAACTAAACAATGGAAAATAAAAAAATAAAAGTTGGATTGTGACATTTAATTAAGTTTTATTCATCGCACAAATGACCATTCATTTTTTTAATTATTACAAACATCATTTATGTAAGTGCTGCTTGTATATTTCCGGTATTCTTAAAATGAATTATGGATGATGTTGTAAAACTTCAATTACTCCCAGATGATGGCGATCTATTTAATAAAATTAGTTATTTTTCAATTTCAGCTCTTGGTATTGCTTTCATTTCTGTACTAGCAAGCATTACAGCATCAATTTTAGGTGTTTATTGTGATGTAAGTTCTTCACGTAAAATTCGTTTACAAATTAGTCAAAAATTCAACAGTATCCCATTGAAAACATATGATAATAACACAACAGGAAATATGTTAAGTTATATGACTAATGATGCAACAAGTGTAGAAGAAAATCTAACAGCATCAATTTTTGGTTTATTTTCAGCTGTGATCATGGTTTTAGGTATTGTTGTATCTATGTTTATTGTTTCATGACAATTAGCATTAAGTTGTTTGGCGTGTATTCCTGTAACATTTGGTATTATGTTTTTTATTTTGTTCAAAACACAAAAATATTTCAAAGCTCAACAAGAAGATTTAGCAAGAGTAAATGGAAAAGTTGAAGAAATATTTTCTGGTAATGAAATAGTTACACTATTTAATTTACAAAAACACGAAAGCGAAAACTTTATTCATTCTAATAGAAAATTAAAAGAATCAAACCAAAATTCTTCATTCTATGGAGGCTTACTAATTAGTTTATTTAGTTTTGCTTCAAACTTTAGTTATTGTATTGTTGTTTTAGTTTGCGCATTCTTAATGCTTTATGGAAGCGATCCTACAAGCTGATTAGTACTATTCCCTACATTTGTTCTTTTTGTCTCATTACTAAATGTTCCATTATCTAAATTTGGACAAGGTATGTCCTCATTACAAATTGCAGTTGCTTCATATGAGCGTATACAAACTTTTTTAAGCTCAGAAGAATTGACTGAAGACATTCATGGTATTAAAATCAAAAAAATCTCTGGAAGGGTTAATTTTAATAATGTTAGCTTTTCTTATGCTCCTGATCGTCAAATTATTAATAATTTTTCAATTAAAATACCAAGTGGAGCAAAAGTTGCTATTGTCGGTCCAACTGGTGCCGGTAAAACAACAATCGTTAATTTATTAATGAGGTTCTATGATATTGAAAAAGGGGCAATTGAAATTGATGGTGTTGATACAAAATTAATGACTCGTGATTATTTATCATCATTGTTTAGTATGGTTTTACAAGATCCGTGGTTATACAAAACAACCATTATGGAAAATATTCGTTATACAACAAAAAATGTTGATGACAATAAAGTTAAAAGCATTTGTAAATTAATTAATTTAGATCACATTGTAAAATCATTGCCAAATGGCTATGATACAATTGTTGATGATAAAATTAGTTTAAGTTCTGGCGAAAAGCAATTAATAACAATCGCTCGTGCATTGGTTCACGATGCACCAATTGTAATTTTAGATGAAGCAACAAGTAATGTGGACACTAAAACAGAACAAGTTATTCAAAACGCAATGGTTGAATTAGTTAATAATAAAACTGCATTCATTATTGCTCATAGATTGAGTACAATTAAAAATTCTGATATTATTATTGTAATGAATAATGGTAGCATTGTTGAGTATGGAAATCATTATGAACTACTTGAACGTAAACAATTTTATGCCAATTTATACAATTCACAATTTAGTGAATAGTTTTCTCTATATATATGTATAGTATAAATATATAATATTTCAATAATGGCTGATACTGTCAACGATAATAGCCCTACTGAAATTAATCCCCGTCCAATCCGAGTTGTTCAAACTATGGGTGACATCACTTTTACTGATTGAATTTGGTTCGGAGCGTTTGCTTTTATTGTATTTCCAATAATCCTATGATGCCCTGTTCCTGCTGTAATTGGAGCCGGAATCCCAACATATGCTGTACGTGCTGCTATTGCGTCACCGTTTATTATTATTGGTTGTCTTTTAGCATTTGCACAATCAAAAACAAATGGAAAATTTAGATGACGATTCTGACGAGGAATAAAATTTATGTTTAGTCGTAAGTTTTTTTCCCCACTTGAACTTAAACAAATATATGAGATTAAAGAAATAAAAGATAATCACCTGCATTACAACTCTTTACTTAATGAAGGAGTTATATCTGTATATCGTATTGAAGGTTTTGACCCTACATTACTTTCTAATTCTCAATTATCAAGTATTGTCAATGACTTAGGTCAATTTTTCTCTGTTAATCTACGATTTAAAATTGTTGCAACGAGAATTAATTATGTTATTCCACCAAAAGATATTCCATTAAAAACCGATCATTATGGAATAAATTTTGCTCGTAATCGATATTTAGACAGAATTGACCAATTAAATAAAAATGTAAGTCTTAAACAACAAGCTTACTTTTTGATTATTGAAGGACCATCTATTGCAAAAAACGAAGATAATAGTAATCTAATAACTTCTCCGTTGACTGACGCACACTTATCAGTTCGTCCAGCTGTTGCAGAAGAAGTAGCACAAGTTTTTAATGAAATTTGAGGAGATGGTTTTAATTTTGCAGATCCTGCACATAGCAAAGTAGCTGCTATAGCTTTCGATAAAAAAATTATTAAGTTTACTAAAAATGATGGTAAACATAAATATATGTCAATCTTATCATATAACTCAATTCCAGAAGTTGCAACTCTTGGATGATTAGGTCATATTTTTAACACTGACCACTTTTCTTTAATTATGGATGTATCTCCAATGTCTCCACAAGATGCAAGTAAGTATATTTCTAAATTAGATACAGCAACTGAATCTTTGATGCAAACAAATTGATTCAGAAAACGTGCTGCTGATCAAGAACGTAAAAGAATTAGACACGTTCGTGAATTAACTTCAGCAGTTAATAATGAAATGGTAGAAGGCAACATTGGATTAAAAGAAGTACAATTTTATTTAATATTCTCTGATGACACAAGAAGAGGATTGCAAAAAAGAGTTGACGAATTCAAACGACAATTATCTGCATTTAATGATGGCTGAGTATTGTTTGATTGTACATATCTGCAAAAAGATGCAATATTTAATACACGTCTTCATGATATTCCAGTTCTTCAATACAAGAGTGGTGTTTCTTCTACTAAAAACAACTATTACGCTGGACATGAGAAAAAACACCAAATGCACTCTTCTATTAATAAGCTAACTCTTACAAATGCAATTGATCACAAAATTTTAACAACATCATTGGGATTATCTTATCCATTCTATTCTCGTGCTTCTATTGCTGATGCATCTAGTTGGTTTCGTGGTTTCCAATTAGATCAAGCATCTGGTGATTTAAGTCCATTCTTTGCTTCTTATTGAAAAAAGAATGAACTATATAACTCATTTAACCGTTTCTATCAAGGTCGTAACGGTTCTGGTAAATCATATACTGCTGATTTAGATGTAGTATGTGATCGTTTGGATGATAAGTTTATTATTTCTGTTGACCCAAAACCTGAGCGTGTATTTTTAACAAAAAACTTAGGAGGTGAAAACCTTTTGATTGGTTCAACAGAAAAAGGTGCTTCATTCATTAATATCTTTGATATATTAGTTGTACCTAATAGTGATTCAGAAAGACAAAACCCACTAACATCTCAATATCAAGCAAATCTAACTTCTATTTCAATACTTTTATCATTAGATGTTAACAACCCTAACGACAAAGTAGTTCTTTCGTGTTTTAATGATGTTCAAGTTCACGTTTATGAAAAAATTAAAAAAATTACACAAAAAACTAACTTCACAAAACTTTCTCCACATCACTTCCCATTAATGAAAGATTTTTATGAAATTGCACAAAAATTCTATCGTAGTGAAAAAAACCCTGAAACAAAATCTTCATATAACAAACTAATTATTTTGATGAAAGAACATGCTGTTGGTATTTCAGCACCACTATTTAATAATTACACAAATGTTGACTGATCAAAAAACAGAATGTGAAACCTTATCGTTAGAGATATTGCATTAAATTTTGGTAATAAAAACATTCTTGCCTGTTGAACAATTAACATTATTCGTGTTGCAAGTGCCTTTTTATATGCAAATCAAAAAGTTGCGCTATATATCGATGAGTTGCACTTGATTCACAACATTAATGGTGTTCTTCAACGTCTTGATGAATTTGCACGTGTTGACCGTTCATTCAATGGAGCACTATGTTTAATCAACCAAAACTTTAATTCAATTCGTGGTGACTCTGATCCTAAGAAAAAAGAATATTATGAATCTATATTTACAATGTCACAATATAACATGTTCTTTACAACGGGCGAAGAAGATGTAGATTTCCTTGTACAAATGCTTGAGGGTTCAGGAGAACCATTAAGTCAAAGTGAACGTAACTTTGTTACAAAAGCTGGTATGGGTAAAGCATTGATGGTTATGAATGCTTATGATAGATACCGTATTCAATTCGATATTTCCTTTTGGCGTGAATTGTGAGAAGAAGATTTAGAACAAATCTATAAAGATTCAATTGCTGCTGAAGAAAAAGCAACTAAACCAACTTATACCAAAACAAAAACTGTTAAGAAGACTAAAAAGACAGTGAAACATGTTGCAAAAAAATCTATTAAAAAGCCTACTACTCACAAAAAGAAAGGTAAATAAAAATGGACACTACATCAGAAAAACAAAATAAAGGTAGATATTTAGAAAATCCAGTAGTATACTGATTAAAAGTTATTGGTAATGTCTTAAAATGAATCTTGTTTCCATTTGTATTAGGAAGCATTATTTCTACACAATTACTTAAACTAATTTATGTATCACTTGCACACGTTTCTAAATATGCAAAAGAACCAAAACATATTCACTTAATAATCTTTTACTCATTTCTTTTAGCGATCTTTTTGTGTCTTGGATTAATCGCTATAAATACCTATCTTCAAATTGTTGCTATCCATGTCCATATTTGATTGGACAGCCATTTGCCATTAACACCAGAATGAGTCGATGAGCTTATTGAATGATTATTCTTTCACATTTTATTGCTTGGTACATTATATGTAGTAACTTTAACTTTGATTGCAAAGATTACTTTATTTATTGTATTTAATGAACGTATTGAAAAAGAAATCATTAAATATACTTATAAAACTAAAGAACTTAATGCTTTAGGGATTAAAACAGATATGGATGATTTAACATCTGAACATAGATATAAAACAATTTATAAATTTATTTCTTATGATTTCTTTAGAAAGGTTTTGCTTCACTATGAATTAGCAACTGTTAATAAAAAAATCCATGATAAAAACACTGTTGGATATCTAGTATCAAAAAATGATAAAATCTTTTACTTATATGATTATTGAATTTATCATACTGTTTTTATTGGCTCGCATAATTCTGGTTTAACAAACCACGTTTTAGATTTTATAAATTCTGTTGTTAAAAATGATGCTCAATTAGTATTAATCGACAATAACGCTGATGCATTAACTTTAAATTCTTTAAGCATCGTTGCTAACAACAATGAAAAAGAATTTAACATCATTGATTTTTCTTTACCAGCAAAAGCTAATTTAATTTATAACCCTTTTAAAAATAAAACTGCTGAACAAATAGCAAGTGCATTAGTATGTCTTGTTTTACAAGAGCTGGATAACAATGATAAACAATTACTTCGTTATACAATTACATCAATAATGAACCTAATGATAGATAATGGTGTACAAATGAATTTTAATACCATTTTGAAACATATGAATGTCTCATATATAAAAACTACTTATAAAGAAAAGATTAATCAATCACTTTCTTTGATTTTATTAGATAAAAATTCAACACGAGTAATTGCAATATTAAAAAAAGTAATTAGTGGTTTCTTGGTTGAATTTAAAAATTATTTTATTGCCGAAGATTACAACGATGATAAAACTTTTAATTTTATTGATGTTTTACAACAACAAAATGCTATATATTATTTTAATATTTTTAATAAACTTTCAAGTGAAGACTATGCAAGTTCTTTGCAAAGATTAATACTTAATGATTTATCATCATCAAGCCATATTAATGAAAACGAACGTCTAAGTAAAAAACAACCACATGTTATTACTTATGTAAAACTAACTAAATCATTATTTTTAGAGCGTTACGAAATACCTGCGCTACTTAACCTATTATCTGTTAAAAACATTGGAGTTGTATTTGAAATATCTGATTCGATTAACTTCACAAATAATGAAATTATTCCTGAATTGTTGCTTGTTTGTAAATCGTTATTTGTTCATAGAATTCTTAATAATGAAATATTAGCTACATTCAAAAATAATGTCTTATCTAAATTATTGCCAGTTAATACAAATTATGAAGAATATGATATATTCTATAAACGATTTAAACATTATGATGACGATGATTCTAACACAGCTTTTGCTGATAAAGCTCGTGACAAAATAATCGATCAACTATATAGATTGCAAACATCACTTTCATTTTTCTCTACTGTTCATTATGACTTCCATGCAAAAAATATAAATATTTTTGAAGCTAAAAACATCATTTATAACACACCTTTTGCAATTCCACACTTCTCTTCTGTTTTAATTGGCAATGAAAAAAAATAATAAAAAAAATAACCGTGTAATCGGTGATAAAAGAACTCACAATTCAAAAGATATACCATTATTTTGAAATTCAAAACGTTATTTCAATGAGAATGTGTACCATGCAATAGCTACTTCTTGTGTTATTGCTTTTATTTTAATTGCAGCAGCGTGCGTTATAGCTTCAGCAACAGGCTTTATTGATTCTAACAATAAAAACTCTTATATGCAAGATAGATGACTAGGCTTTGCTATTCCTGGGTTTTTATGTATATTTGCAACTATTATTTGTAAAATAAACGAAAGAAAGATTAGAAAACAAAGAATATATGATCTTGCTGCAAGCAATGGAAGAACAATTGAAATAGAATAACTATCGTTTTTTAAAAATTGAAGGATCAATTTTTTTAGTCTCAACAATTTTTTTAGGTAAAGATATTTCTTTTTGCACAACCACACTTCTCTCATCTTTTTCTATTCCATATCTTGCAACATTTTTTTTGCCACCCTTTACAAACTCATTGTCATGAGTAGGAGTGAACTTGGTTGGATCGCCTCTTGTTAAATCTTGTACTTCATTAAAATGTTCACTTCGCATGAAATTAGTTATCTTTTCACGATCATTAGGTGTTTTCATCATAGCGTGAAGAGATTGAATATTAGATTTGTGATCAGACGATTTGGTTGCTCCAACTCGATGAAACTTTGCAGTTGCTTTTATATTTGGCTTAGCAATACCACCAAGTTTTTTTAATTTTCTATTAATTAGAGCCATGTTTAATTCTATTATTAATTTCATTAGCAATTAGTGAAGAGTTATCACCAAAAACAAATGTGATTTTATTATAAGAACGTGAAATTCCATGTATATGGAACTCTTTTATTGAAGTTTTATCAACTTCAGGAGCTGACTTAAAAATAATACTAACACTTGATAATGTAGAAGTAACACTAACTATATTATTTATTCCTCCAATTAAATCAATAAATTTATTTAAATTTATACCAATTTCATTAGCACAAGATAAACTAGAAGAAACTTGTGTTTTTTTTATTTTATTTTTTGCGACTAAATAATATATTCCAAAAGTAAAAATAATTAAAAAAAGTGTTTTACTCTTTATTTTCATTTAATAATTGAGTAAGAAGCGGTTGCTCATCTTCTTCATCATTACCTCATGAGAATAATTTTTTAGTAATTTTTTTTGTTTGACTATTTTTGTGCATTTGCTGTAATAATTCATCTGTAGAATTAACAATGTATTCATTTCTGCTATCATGGTTAGATTTATCATGATCGTTCTTTTTATAAGTATCAGATGCTTGTTGAGAATTCGAAATAAACAATGAAATGATTGCATTGTCAGCGTTAGGAATATTTTGAATACCATAGGTAAACTTTATATTATGAGTTTGAGAAATCTCTTCTAACAATCGTCTTGTATCACTTACTAAGTTAGTAGGTGTATCCTTGTTAATCTTAAAATCACAAATTACATCGATTTCATTTAATTCAAAATTAATGTTAGAGTAACTATTACTAATAGCATCTTTTAAAATAACTGACAATTCTTCATATGTAGAATCAGTTTTAACTTTAACCATAATGTGAAAAAAATGCTTATTAGCTTGAATAAATGATTTTAAATCATTAAAATCAATATTAAATTCTCCAGCATCACTAATGATCTCAACAAAGTCATTTACAATTGCCCCAATTTCACTGTTGCCTTGTTCTAATTGACTAATGAAAGTAGTCTTATTGTTTGACAAAATTATTTTATCATTAGAAATTGCACACAATGAATCACACACAGCTTGTAATTCATCATAACTATTCATTGCATTCTCATATACCTTATTTCCTTCAACATTTACTGAAGGGAGTGTAATGATACCAACTGTTATAATTCCCTTTGCCTTAGCGATTTTTGCGATTTCAGGGCTTACACCAGAACCAGTTCCTTTTCCAAGTCCCGCAATTATAAAAAGAATATTAGTGTCATCACCTAAGATTTTTTCAGCATCAAGTTTATTTTCTTCAAAAGCGGTTTTTCCAACAATTGGATCACCACCACTACCAAAACCATTTAGTTTTTTCTCACCAACTAAAAATAAAGATGAATTAATTTGTGTTTTTGCTAAACGAATTAATGTTTTCTTATCTGTGTTAAATGCTCAAAATTTTACATTCTTTGGTCATGACCTTATTTTTTCTAAATAAGAAATGATATTATTTCCTGCGCCACCAACACCAAATATTTTTACATTAGGAAGTCCAATTGATTCATCACCAATATCAAAGTTACAAGAAACTGTTTCTTTTTTTTCAAAAGAAGTTTCACTAACTATATCTTTTTTTGCATCTTGTTCATTTAAATGAACAGAATTTAGTATATCATCAATTGCCATTATCCTAATTTAGCGGCTCAGTTTGTTGAAATAACACCAAATTTTAACAATGTATTGTTAATCATTTGGTTCGTACTATAATTATCATTCAAATATGGGTTTATTGAATAAATCAAATCTTTGCTATAAGTTTTTAACTTAGCATAAACATGGTTATAGGCCAACATTATTGAGCCAATGTTGTGGTAAGAAATCATTTTTGAGTCAATATTCACAAAATCATGTGGTTTTGTGAATAAAAATTTAACATTAGATTCTAACAATCTATAAAAATTATCGCTACCATTAATAATTATATTATTAAAGTCAGAAACTTCTTTCTCTATAGTTTCAACAAGCTGTGCAGCGTATTTATTAACAGCACAAAGAAGTTGCTTTTGTGTTAGTTCTTGTATCTCCATATATTTTGATGTATAAATACTTAAAATAGGAACAGGGAATTTGATGTTATATGTATTACATAGTGAATCAATTGTTCCATCGACATTTAAATTTATACTAGCATTCATATCGTTTTTTATTTGTTCAAAAATTCAGTTTAAACCTAAGTTAATTTTTTGTTCTTTGTAGTTTTTATAAATAACTATGTCATTATCACTAATATCTATGTAAGCAGTTATTTCATTATCTTCTGCTAAGCATGCATTGCAGGTAAATGAAATAACATCAATATGATTTTTTTGTAACAAATTTCTTATGTTTTCATAAATTAATTGATCACATCAAAAAGTAGAACATAAAAAACTTATATTTTTTCCTGGTCTATCCAAAGGATATCTTTCAAATAGTTGTCCATCAACTATTCATTTTGTAATGTTTGTAGAAAAAACGGCCATGTTGCTTTTAGCGTTTAATAAAGAGGTTTTTTCCATCAAACTATATTTTACATCTTCATTGCAATATCCATCTAATAAGTTGAACTTAGGACTTTCGTAGTTAGTTATTTCAACATTTAAAAAAGGAATGTTTACAATATATCTAACTATATGTAAGCCAATAAAAGAACTGGCCTTACTAATCAGTGTGCATATTGCTTCATTAACTTTATCAAGATTAATAATATTTGAAAAATCATAAGAGTATTCAAGTTTTATTTTGTCAAAAAATAAAAAAATTGGTTCTTTTTCTTCGCTGTCTAATATCAATAGCTTAATGCAGCCTTTTTCAAATGATATTATTGCGAATACTTGGTTTAGTTTATACATTTTTTATAATCCCTCTCAATTTTGCGGAGCGGGCACGCTTGTTAGAATCTAATTCAGATATTGAAGCGGTGATGGGTTTTTTATTCAATAAAGAGAATAATGGCTTTGCAATAATCGGTATTTCCTTTGGAAGATTATTGTTTGTTAGTTTTATAAACCCATCTTTAACTATTCTGTCTTCAAGAGAATGAAATGATATGATAGCACACACACCATTCTTTTTAAGAATTAACGGTAACGAGTTAATCAATCTTTCAAGATTATTTAATTCATCATTAACCTCAATTCTTAAAGCTTGGAAGTATTGTTTTGCTGGGTGCTTAATTAAGCTTAAATTTTTTTTACTAATAGAAGACTTAATTATTTCAACTAGCTCATTTGTAGTTATAATGGGATGATCCTTACGGGTTTGTGTTATTTTTTTACTAACACAAATCGCATCGTGTGCTTCTCCATATGTTTTAAACACATTAATTAGTTGGCCCAGTGTGTAATTGTTAATAACATACTGGGCAGTAATTTTTTGTGTTTGATCCATGCGCATGTCCAGGTTTGCATTATTGTGATAAGAGAATCCTCTTTCCACATTATCAAACATTGGACTGCTAACTCCGATATCAGCAATCACTCCATCAACACCATTTAGATTTAATGAATTAAGCAACTCAACTATATCTTTAAAGTTACATTTATGAACTTCAACATTAGTTTTGTTTTTAAATTTTGCTTTTAAAAACTTTATTGCATCATCATCAATATCTAAACAAATTAACCTTCCTTTTGAAGAAAGTTTGTTAAGAATCGCTTCACTATGTCCTCCACGTCCACTTGTACAATCAAGATAAACACCATTTGATTTTATATTAAGCAAATCAATTGTCTCATTTAAAAGAACAGGTATGTGTGTATTAGTTGCCATCACTTATTGATTCAGCAGCTGACTCATAATGAGATTCAGCTTCTTTTTCATAAGCATCGAAACTTGACATATCTCAAATTTCAATCTTGTTACCAACTCCTATGACATAGACATCTTTAGTAATATTTGCTTTTTCTAATAAATTAGAAGAAAGCAATATTCTTTTTACTGAGTCAATTCCGACCTTAGTAGTAAGACTTAGAAACACCCTTTGTACTTGACGTACATTTTGTTTTGTGTTTGAGTGAGACAAGATTGCGGATGAATAGTCCTTAAATTCTTTTTCTGAACGTAGTTCTAAACATCCATCAAAACCTTTGCTGATATAAACTTCGCTTGAAAGTTTATCAACAAATTTTGTTGGCAATGTAAGTCTATTTTTTGTGTCAATACTATGTTTATACTTTCCTAAAAATAACATTCCCACTTATTCCCACTTTCTTACACCTATATTATATGCATATTAATAAAAGCAATGTGTTGAACACATATCATAGGCTTTTTGAATGTTTAAAAAGTTGTTATATAAGAACTTTATTTAATTAACAAGTACTAATTATGGTTATGAACTTGAAACAGTTCAGCCAGTACTAGTAATACCACAATTTACAAACAACGTTAATGTCAGATCTGCACTATAATCACCAGTAAAATTAACCAATCTAATAGTACCATTAGAACTAGTAGAAGAAAATTTTGTTGAGACAGTAGCACTATCAGTGGCCGCTTGTTTATCTCAATTTGGCAAACTACTAAATCCATTCAAAACTATATCACTTAAATTTGTACAATTTAAAAAGCATTTAAAATCAATAGAAGATTGATCAGACAAAGAACCTTGTAGCGTCACGCCACCTAATAATGTACAATTAGAAAATGCACCTTCACCAATTTTTTTTACCTTATAAGGAAACTCTATTTTTCCTTTTAGATTAGAACAACCATAAAACGCATCTTTATTAATAATTAATGATGAACTACCGGTTGAAGAACCAATAGTAAGTCCTTCGATGTAATCACCATAAAATGCTCCTTTGCCAATCATTCGGCAATTATTTGGTATTGTAAGAGAGAGTATTTTCGTTGTTGAAGAAAAAACACTATCAAAAGCATAGTCGCAAATAGTCGTAGTATTAACATTTAAAGAACAACTAGCAGGATAAGTTCCGCTAGTTTGAACTTTAATATATGATCCTATGCAATAATAATAAATACCACAATGAAGATAGTATATATTATCTGATGAGTATGAAATTTTATTTACTGGATATTCGCTATTATAACTTGTTACTATACCAGTACAACCATAAAATGCACGGTTGCCAATGCTTGGGGCTTCCGTACCAGTAGTTGTAATATTTACACCGGTTAGATTAGTACAACGAGTAAAAGCATATTCACCAATAGTTACATTTGAAGTTGAACAAAAAGTCAGCACACCAGGTAGACTACTACAACCAGCAAAAGAACTATTACCAAAATTCGTAATTTTTCCAAAATTAGTTATACTTGTAAGGCTACTACATCCATAAAAAGTTCCTTCTTCTACAGAAGAAAAACCACTACTTGGAAAGCTTAAAGAGGTTAAACTACTGCATCCCTCAAAAGTGTTTCTCTTAACAACTCAACTAGAACCTATAGTCAATTCTCCAGTAATTCTATAGCAATCTTTAAAAGCACGATCACCAATTGTTACTGCTGTACTAGGAATAGTCAAAGTTCCAGTTAGATTCTGACAACTACAAAATGCTTCATTATTGATATTTGTAACAGTAACTGGAATACTTAAGCTAGTTAAGCTCGAACATTTGCAAAAAGCAGTACTTCCAATACTTGTTACTCCACTAGGAATTGTCAAACTACCAGTTAGACCAGACGAATTAGAAAAAAAAGCCCCATCCCCAATTGAAACCAAATTATAATAAGTGCCATCTGAAGATGATCATATTTGTGATGGTATTGATAAATTATTAGCTACAAGTGAACTACTACTTGTGATAGAACAAGTACGAACATCACCAGCGTTACTTCAATTACCAACTGTAATTGTACCATTATTAACACCAAATCAATTAGAACCATCTGGTAAACCATACAATAAAGCATTTCCATAGTAAATATATCCGGTAGTAGATGTAGTGTAATTTACGCTACTTGAATCAACGATGTTTGCTGTAATTTTATACGAAAAAGAAGAACCTGCATCAGAAAATTGATTAATTTTGTAACTTGATGGATCGAATGTCAAAACTCCACTAGATGTTTCTAAAGTAATAGTACTAGATTGTAAACCTTCTGAATAATCAGAAATTGTATATGAAATGGTATAATCTGGAGAGGAAATTGGTTGACCGTTTAATAAAACTTGAAGTGTTTCTGATGATATTTCTGTATTATTAGGAATATCAATATCAAAATTACCTAGAGTAAAAACTTTCTCATCCGATGGATCATCACCACCATTACTACCACCACATTGATTTAAAAATAAAAGTGGACTTAAGACCCCCCCCAATCATAAGTGGAGTTGATAATAAAGCTAAGAGTTTTGTTTTATGTTTCATTATCTATGTTATATGTTTTTTTTTTTTTTTGTGGCAAAAACATTAAAAATTAAGAAGCAAGTTGCCAATTTGTTCCTTGACCACTTGGTAAACCTAAATTGTATAAGAAATCCAAAGTTGGTGGTTGTCACCCACCTGTAACACTTACAGTTCCTGAAGCACTTATGCCTGTAAATACGTTCACTGCATTTCATGATGGCTGTGAAGAAAAATTATTCAAATTAATTTGGGAAAAGTTTGAACAATATCTAAAAGCATAATTCCCAATATTTGCCACTTCATTTCCAATAGTAAGTCCAGTAATATTTTGGCACCCTTCAAAAGAAGAAGCCCCAATACTTGTAACACTATTTGGAATAGTTAAACTTCCAGTTATGCCTACACAAGATTGAAAAGCATAATTCCCAACTCATTCAACACTATTAGGAATATTCAAACTTCCTGTCAAACCAACAAAATATCTAAAAGCTGCTGCGCCAATTCCTAGCACACTATTAGGAATGATCAAATCCCACATTAAACCGCTACAATCATTCGAATAATTATCAAAAGCCTGAGTTCCAATTGATATAGTATTAGAATTTATACTTAATGTCCCACTAGGATTGATACCACTTGACATGACATTACTATACTTTCCTAAACAATAGTAATACTTATTGTTTCTAATGTAATACACATTATCTGATGAACATGATATTTTATGATTATGATACTCATTATTCTTATATTCTCCCATTAAGTTTTGACAACCTTTAAATATATCAGTTCCCAAACGTGCCACCTTATTTCCAAGATATAATTCAGTGATGCCAACACAATTTAAAAAAGCATAACTATTTATTATTGTTACACTATTAGGAATAGTTAAACTACCAGTCAGTCCAATACAACCATCAAACGCCCTCACCCCAATACTTGTCACATTATTAGGAATATTCCAATCGCCAGTCAAACCACTACAAGATCTAAATGCATAATCCCCAACAATTGTTACGTTATTAGGAATTATTAACTTTCCAGTCAAACCACTACACCATGTAAATGCATAATTACCAATACTTGTCACACTATCAGGAATGGTCAAACTTCCAGTCAAGCAAACTTGATCAACCGCAACACCACTCAATTGAGAAAAACTACTAGTATCTAAGTATGTCAATGGTAAAATAATACCACCTAAACTAGAAAATTGTATTTTTTTAGGAATAATTAAATCTTTTGCAAAGTATAAAGTGCTACTAACGACATGGCAACCTATATATTTCTCGTCAACATCTTGATCAGCAACAATAGACACCACACCAGTATCATCGTTTGCATGTCCCTTTCAATTAGTTCCATTTTCGTTTCCGACATAGTTGCAAGGATCGGATTCTTTACCACATTGATTTAAAAATAAAAGAGGAGCAAACCCCCCCCAATCATAAGTGGAGTTGATAATAAAGCTAAGAGTTTTGTTTTATGTTTCATTATCTATGTTATATGTTTTTTTGTGGCAAAAACATTAAAAATTAAGAAGCAAGTTGCCAATTTGTTCCTTCACCACTTGGTAAACCTAAATTGTATAAGAAATCCAAAGTTTGTGGTTGTCACCCACCTGTAACACTTACAGTTCCTGAAGCACTTATGCCTGTAAATACGCTCATTGCATTTCATGATGGCTGTGAAGAAAAATTATTCAAATTAATTTGGGAAATGTTTGAACAACTATAAAACGCATAGCTTCCCATGATTTCCACTTTATTTCCGATAGAAAGCCCACTAACACTATAGCAACTCAAAAAAGCAAAACTTCCAATACTCACTACATTATTTCCAATAGTAAGTCCAGTAATTTTGTTGCACCCTTCAAAAGAAGAAGCCCCAATACTTGTAACACTATCGGGAATGTGTAAACTACCACTCAATCCAGAACAACTACTAAAAGCCGCATCTCTGATATTTGTGACATTATTTCCAATAGTAAGTCCAGTAATATTTTTGCACTGTTCAAAAGAAGAAACCCCAATACTTGTAACACTATCTGGAATCGTTAAATTATTGGAAATGTTAGAACAACCTTTAAAAGCATAATTTTCTATACGTGGCACGTGATTTCCAATAGTAAGTCCAGTAATTCCTGTACACGAGCAGAATGCTGAAGCTCCAATTTTTGTAGTGGTATTAGGAATAGTTAAATTTCCCCCTAAATTTTGACAATATACAAACGAACTCACACCAATACTTATAACACTATCAGGGATATGTAGAGTTCCACTTAGATCATAGCAGTCATAAAAAGCCCGATCGGCAATCACTTTAGTACTAGAATTTATACTTAATGTCCCACTAGGATTAAACCCAGATGAAGTAACATTTTTATACTTTCCTAAACAATAGTAATTGTTATCGCTTTTAATGTAATATACATTATCTGATGAAAATGATATTTTATAATTAGGATATCCAGATGACTCACTTCACTCTTCTAGTAAACTAGTGCAACTTAAAAATGCATATTGACCAATAATATCTACTCCTGTCCCTATATGAAGTGTAGTAATGTTACTACAATTTCGAAAAGCATAATCTCCAATACTTGTAACACTATTAGGAATGGTTAAACACTCGGTTACACTATTGCAGTTATCAAAAGCATAACTTCCAATACTTACCACTTTATTTCCAATAGATAATCCGATAATGTTGGAACAACTTTGAAATGCATAATTTCCAATAGTTTTAACACTATCAGGAATAGTTAAATTTCCTGTCAAATTATTACAGCCTTTAAAAGCACTTGGGCCAATTCCTAGCACACTATTAGGAATAATCAAATCCCCTACTAGTAAACTACATCCAGAAAAAGCGGCACCTCCAATCGCTTTGGTATTAGAATTCAAAGTTAATGTTCCACTAGGGGGTTCACCCGTATCGACAACGTTACTATACATTCCTAAACAATAGTAATAGTCATCATTTCTAATGTAATACACATTATCTGATGAATATGATATTTTATGATTAGGATACTCATCATTTTCTTGTTCTCCTATTAAGTTTTGACAGCCTTTAAATACATAAGTTCCAATAACTTCCACCTTATTTCCAATAGATAATTCGGCAATATTAGTACATTTTAAAAAAGCATTACTATCTATAATTGTTACATTGTTTCCAATAGTCAAAGTCCCACTTAATTTATTACATCCACTAAATGAACTAGTCCCAATGCTTGTCACACTATTAGGAATAGTTAAACTACCACCTAGTCCAATACAATTAAAAAAAGCAAGTGCAGAAATATTTGTCAACGGAACAATCCTTCCATCACTAGTTCGAATGTGTTTTGGAATTATTAAGTCATCAGCTACATATGTTCTACCACTAGCAATAGAAGCTTTACCATCACTTATTGAAATCGTAAGCAAGCTTGTTGAGTCACTAGGGTGCCCCTTTCAATCACTACCTGTATCGTCCCCAACATAATTAGATGGGCTATTGTCATCATCTGGTGAATTGCCACATTGATTTAAAAATAAAAGTGGAGTTAAGCCCCCCCAAGTAAGATAGGAGATGACAATAATGCCAAAAGTTTAGTTTTATGTTTCATTATTTTTATTATAATTGCAAAAAAACCTTACTTAATCAATTTTGAATGCTTCAATTGTTAGACTACCATTGCCATCTAATTTTAAATAATATGGATGATTTTTTTTAAGTTCGTTTTTAAGAATTTGGCTGGCTAAAAAGTTTTCAATTTCTTTTTGTATGTAACGTTTTACCGGACGTGCACCATACGTTACATCATAAGCATTTGCAATGATTTTGTTTATAAGTTTTTCATTGCTCATTTTCACATCATAGCCGTCTTTCATTAAACGATCAGATAGTTCATCAAGTATTTTGATAACGATTTCTTTTACAATTTCTTGACTGATTGAATTAAACGTAATGATTTCGTCAATACGATTGATTAATTCAGGTTTTAAATATTTTTTAAGTTCAATAATAGCTTCATTTGGTTTATTTTCAATAATTTCATGAGCACCAATATTCGAAGTCATAATAATGATTGTGTTTTTAAAGTTAACATTATTGCCTTTTGCATCGTGTAAAACACCTTCGTCTAAAATTTGTAGCAATAAATTAAGAACTTTTGGATGAGCTTTTTCAATCTCGTCAAATAAAACAATAGAATAAGGACGACGACGAACAGGCTCAGCCAACATATTTGTATCACCATAACCAATATATCCTGCAGGTGATCCAATTAGTTTACTAACTGAATGTTCTTCCATTAATTCACTGCAATCAATTTTAATAATTGCTTTTTCACTATCAAACAAACTAAATGCAAGTGCTTTAGCTAGTTCGGTTTTTCCAACACCGGTAGGACCTAAAAAAATAAATGAACCGATTGGACGTTTTGGATCATTTATTCCAGCTTTACTACGTAATACTGCATCAGCAACAACTTGTGTTGCTTCATCTTGCCCCCTGACTCTAAGTTTTAAAACAGAAGCAAGATTTAATAGTTTTTCTTTTTCTGTCTCTAAAAGTTTAGTAAGTTTAATTCCAGTAGCTTTAGATATTACTTCAGCAATTTCATTGTTAGTAACCGAATCGCGAAAAGAAGAATTAGCAGAAATAATCTTGTTTTCAAGTGCTGTGATTTCTTTTTCTAATCTAGGTATTTCAATATACATAAGTTTACTAGCCTTTTCATATTGTCCATCGGCTTGTAAACGATCAAATTTATTTTTACTTTCATCCAACTCACCTTTTAAATCAATTAATTTTGTGTGTTCTTTCTTGTGTGCAGCTCATTTTGCTTCCTCTGTGTCACGTTTTTCTTTTAAAAGATTTAATTCATTGTCGATGTCAATAAGTTTAAGCTTTGACTGTTCATCTGTTTCGTTTAATAATGAAGCACGTTCAGTTTCTTTGTGAACAATGTCACGATTGATTTTATCGAGTTCAGCAGGCATTGAATGTAATTCGGTATTTACTTTTGCAGCAGCTTCATCGATTAAATCAATTGCCTTATCTGGCAAGAATTTATTTGTAATATATCGATCACTTAATAATACAGCAGACAATAATGCAGAATCATGTATTTTAACTTTATGAAATAATTCTCATTTTTCTTTTAACCCACGCATAATAGTTAATGTTTCTTGAATTGTAGGTTCTGCAACATATATTTTTTGCATTCTTCTTTCTAACGCCCCATCTTTTTCAATATACTCGCGATACTCATTCAATGTGGTTGCACCAATAATTTTAATATCACCACGGGCCATGGCGGGTTTTAAAATATTTGCTGCATCCATTGCCCCTTGTCCCTTACCCATACCAACAAGTTGGTGAATCTCATCAATAAATAAAATTATTTTACCATTTGATTTTTGTACTTGTTTAATAACAGATTCTAATCTTTTTTCAAATTCTCCTTGATAACTTGCACCTGCAATAAGACTTGATAAAGATAATTCATAAACTTCCATATCTTTTAGATTGCTAGGAACATCATTGTTAACAATTCTTCATGCAAAGCCTTCAACAATTGCTGTTTTGCCAACACCTGGTTCACCAATCAATACAGGGTTATTCTTAGTCTTACGACTGATAATTTCGGTCAATCGTCTAATTTCTTCATCACGTCCTATAACTGGATCAATCTTGTGTTTTAAGATGTCGTCAATAAGATTACGTCCATATGTTTGTAGGGCATTGTTTTCATTAACGTTTGGTTTTTGTGTAAATTCCATGTCTATATTATATCAAAAAATTAGCAGTCTAACATATTGTTTGCTAACTATCATTTAATATAATATTTTAATGAAAAAACTAAACCAATCATATGATGTAGTTATTTGCTCACACAATGATCCTTATTGTAATTTTGGGGGGGTCGAAGTTTACAACAAAAGACTTGTTGAACTTTTTTTAAAAAACAATCTTAAAGTTCTTTATTTTGTGATTGTTCCAGCAATTTCACAAGAAAACAAACAAAAAAGTTTATGTGATATTACTTATGACTGAAATTTTGCTTTTCTTATGGCAAAAAAAGCAAAACTTTGTATATATTCAGGTTCACTTAATAACAAAACCTTTATAAAGATGTTTTCTGGATTAAAAAATTCTGTCAATATTCAACATTCAGATGCTTCATACTATAACCGTAGAAATGAAAAATGGAAATTAAATCTATCTAAAACCATTGTTTGTTATACAAACAACGACAACACATTCATATCCAATGTGATTAAAAAAAAGAAACTGCATGGTTTTAACATTGTTCCAATTATTATTCCACTTGATCTTAAACCACTGCCAAAAAAACAAAACAAAATTTGTAAATTAATTTATTTTGGTAGAATTGTCAAAGGTAAAGGTATATACTTTTTATTGAAAATGTTATCTCACCTTAATTATGATATCCATTTTTATGGCTTTATACCTAACTATTTTAAATTCCCAAAAAAATATGAAAAATATAAATCGCTTTTCTTTGGAAAATATAACAATAAAGACTTGCCTAACATTATTAAACAATACAACTATACAATAACCGCTACTAATGCTGAAGGTTTTTGCATTGCATTAGCTGAAAGCATGGCATGTTCCACACCAATTATTTTAAAGAACACATTTCAAAATGCTGATTTTCTTATAGATAAAGGAAAAAATGGTTTTTTTTATGATAAAAAAGCATCACCTAAAAAAGCGGCCAAACAAATTAATGCCTATATAGAAAACAATGATTGGCAAAAAACTAGCAAAAATTGCTATGAGTTTGCCAAAAAATGATTTCCCAAAGAAAATTGAGAAAAAAAGTGAATGGATTTATACAAAAGTTTTAGCAATTCAAAACAAAAGTAATTTGAGACTTTAATATTTATTTCTCACATATATTTTATATATGGTATACAACAACCGAGGAATGTTTGCTGAAGAGATTATTAATCGTTCAATATCATATTTCCAAGGAAAAGTATACATTGAAAAACGTGAATTAAAAATCAAAATTATTAAATCACAAAATAATGACTTGATTGTTGGAAAATTATTAGGAAAATCATTTGTAGATTATTTTGGTTTTTATAACCAAATACATTTTGAGTTTGAAGTAAAACAAACCGAAAAAGAATACTTTGATATTAATTTAATAAAAAAACACCAGCTTGAACATTTAAAAAACATTAGTGCATTAGGAGTTAAGTCTTTCATTATTGTTTACATGTATAAATATGATAAATTTTATGTAATACCTTATCTATTGTTACAACAATACATTGATGATGCTAATAGACAAAAAATACCAGTTGAAGTGTTAAACAAAATATCAAAAACACATGAAATTATTTATCCAGGTGTAATAAATTTTGTAGATATATGTAAATCACTATAAATAATATAATGAATATTAAGCATGTTCAATTTTTTCAAAAACTCATTACGTGGGTTGCTAAAAAACAAAATTTTAGTTATTGGGTTGTCGTTTTTGATTTTTTTGTCATCTTCCATCTATACAATTTTATCTTCTACCACAACTAATATATCTTCTCAATACACAAGTATTTCTCAAAAATCTGTATTACATGATCTTACCATAAATGAAAAATATGATATTGGTACAATTAAATATTCATTTATTGGTACTAACAAAAATGAACAACGAAATTGGTTCGAACAAAGTGATGACTTAGTTGGATACAGTACTGAAACTGATGGAACCAACAATTTAGTTTCTTGGGGAAAATATGATGAGCAAGATGATGGCACATATTTAACCACATACCGTATGGAACTTGATATAACTCAGCTTAATTCTAATTCAATTGCTTACCAAGCATATGCAAACATAATTAATCAAGCAACACCATGAACAGATCCGTTCTATCAATATATTTTTCCAAAGATTTCAATTATTACTACATATGATTCATCTAATCCTAAACCAACATATGAAGACTCTGATTCTTTTTATTCAACAAAAGAATTGTCAGCTATCTTAACTGAATTAGATGTTGACAAAGATAAAGTAACTAAAGCACTTAATGGCACTGTATCATATCTTAACTCTAACATTCTTGATTATTATTCTCCTCTTAAAAAAATTTTAGATGATCCGGATGGAAAATATTATGGTCGTATACAATATAGAAACTTTAAGTCTATAAACATTGATAATGCAGATCCTAATCAATATTACAAAATGGTTGTTTCTCATAATGATTCAGTTGTTACACAACAAAAAGGTGATTTGGTTGATAAAATGAATATCTTTAGTGGTATGACTAATTTTTCTGACAACGATTGACAAATCGATGTTCAAAAAATTAACAATGTTACTCCTACAATTAATGATATATTATCATATGAAGTTCCACAAACACAACCAGCTCCAAATACAAATGAATATCTAAAAGCACAAAATAAATTTAAAGTTTTAAGTGTTGGTCACCTTGATTTCGATCAAAAACTAAATATAAACTTTGCTTCATTAGCAGTGGCAACAGATGGGTTCCCTGCTACTGATTACAATAATTATTTTAATTTGCAAAAATCTGAAGTATTTTATAACAAAGGTTATAGATATACATTAAATTGAATTTTTGGTTCATTACCATACGATTTTTATATTGATGATTGAACAAGTAAGTTTACAGTGATTGCTCCACAATATGCATCTCAACACAATATAGTTCCAGCTACAAATGATATTTATATTAAATATTCTGGTTATCATGGCCCAAGCAATCCTAAAAAAATTGATATTGCCAATTGATTCAATAGCATGACACAAGATGAATTTGAAGCATGATTTTTGTGGGTACAAAATAATTTTTCAAACAATGTAATTAATATTGCACATGGAACTCCTTACATTGTTGTTGGTACTGGAATTACCGCTGATTTTTTATATCCAATTGTTTCAATAGAAAGACCAACACCAAATTTTTCTATTGAGTCAATAAACTATATTAGTGAGTCAGGATACAATAGAATCTATGATTCATTTAGAAGCAATGCTACTGAAAAATACATCGTATGTAAATCAATTGATTATTCTTCTGTTCAATCATTAATCAATGATTTACAAAAAACTTGTAATCAAATCATGAATTGACCACCTGATACAAAATGTGTATACGCAGCTAATGATACAAATAATCATTTGAGTGCTGCAGCATTTCGTATTGTATTCATTCCTAAATTGATTAGTTCAATCCAATTAATAGACACTATATTGACATTGTTTGTTTTAATTCTATGTGTAATAATATGTGGTACTTTTATTAGACGTGATATAGAAGCAAACCGTTCTAATATTGGAATAATGCAAGCAAACGGAATTGGAAGAAAAACAATCATTTTAATTTCTTTACCATTTGTTATTATTTCAACAATCATTGGAACAATATCTGGATATATCTTTGGTTTGTTTATGCAAGTGCCTACACTTTCATTGTTTTCAAATTATTGAACAATTCCTACAAGTGTTCTTGCATTTAACTGAGTTACATTTTGTTTAGTATTATTTGTTCCAATGATAGTTTTAGTAATTGTTTCAATATGTTCAGTATACATTGTGTTACGTATAAAAACAACATATTTAATGAAAAGTGGTAGTGAATATAGAGTCAATGTGATTAATAAATTTATTAAAATGCCATTTAGTAAATTTGATATCATCACACGGTTTAGAGTTTCATTAGCGTTTAACTCATGATGAAAATTAATTGTATTTTCTGTAATTACTTGCTTAATAATGTCATCAGTTACTTTTGCAATCACAATTAGTGGAAAGTTTGATCAATCAATTACCACAACAAATAATGCAAAACATTATGATTATGCTATTGATTTATTCACACCAACTGAACAATCTGGACAATATATTCCAGTTGATAAAAATGAATTTGCACAAAGTGGGTGAATAAACACAAGCGAAGGCATTAATTTCATGCCCAATATATATTTCCAAGATGAAATATCTAATTTACGTACAAAGAATACTGGTCAAATAATCGATCAAACTTATACTGAAATCTTAAAAAATAGTTCTTATGGTGGAACCCAAATTGCTAAAAGTTATTATGATGTAGCTGCAAGTCAAGGTGGTTTTGGAAACATGGGAGTACAAAATCACACACAAGTTGAAATAATGCAAGCAATGGGACAAAACACAAATACAGTATTCCCGACTGGCGCTGATTCTGTTGGACAAAAATACGATTTACAATATATGAAAAATCGTACAATTACAAAAACTGTTTTAGATCATGATGTTGGTTCAACAAAAACAGGATATACAAATGCATGAGACTATTCTGCATCATTAATGCCTGAAAACCAACTTAATCGTATTAATGCAATCACTGATGAATTATTACAATTAGCATTTATGAAAGCAAACCCAGGTGCTTACAATGCGTCTAACAAGCATCCATCAATTAATTTGCCTGGTTATGATCATAATTCTAGTGCTACATATGAAAACCCATACTCATCTGATGCTAGCAAAAATAATTGAATCAATAAAAATTATGGTCAGTTCTTTTCTAATAATGCACTTCCTGAAACTGCAAAACCTGATTACCAATTAAATCCTGATACAACAGTTGATACATTCAAAGTTCCATTGGTTGGTATAACTGGAAAAACTAATCTTACTCCTGAATATATGAAATTTATTGCAACTATGTATTCTGAACTTGAATGACCTAATTCAAATGGTGAAATTACATCTGATTCACCAATGGCTATAACCGAAGATTATCAAGTAAAATATAATCAAGTTCCGTTAAGTGAATCAGATGAAACTTATACATATTTGGATATAACTAATGACACTATATTTAATAAACAAGTTAGTAATGATGCAAAAATTGTAGGAATAAAACAAAATAGCCAATATATATCATTATTAAATAATAAAAAAGATATTAGTCCATTGATTTATAATTATCCATCACAAATTTCATCTGATTCTTATTTTCCAATAATAATAAACAAATTTGCACAAAAGAAATATGGTCTAAAAGTTGATAGCAAATTCTCTATGAATATTAATAACACAACTGACCGTTATTACAAAACTATTCATGATGTGTCACCCTCTAGTGTATTTAATTTCAAAGTTGTTGGTATATGTGATACATATATAGGGGAAGAGTATTATGTTGCACAAGATGTTGCAAACTATATTTTAGGTCTAAAAACACATTTATTAGACCAACAAACACAAATTCAAAATGGTCCACATTCTTATTATTTTGATTCAACAAAAGCAATTCAAATAAGTGGAGAAAACCTTGATCGTGCTAGAACTAGTACACCAAGCGATAATACTGGATTAGGTGATGGCGCACGTATATTAAATGACGTTTCATATTTTCCAACCACCACTTACTCCTCAATGGATTCCGATCATTTTATTCAACGTAAACCTGATGGATTACCTAACTACACTCAAGACTCTGAAGGCAACTTTGATCCAAACCCAGGAGTTAAATATGATGTTAACAATCTATATGACCTTAATGATAATAGCGATAACAAAATAACTAATGATAATTTAACTGGTAATGTCACTCCATATGGATTTAATGGAGTGTTCACTGATAGTAAACACGGAGACTACTTAGTAAATAATTGTGCATACATATATGCACCATCTGGCATATATCCAGCTAATGATAAATTCTCAAATGATACATTAACAACATTATTTAAATATGGTGCTAATGCGCAAATTGTTAGTCAAATATTAGGATTGTGAATTTCGCCAAATAATCCAAATAACACAGATTTAGGAAATAAAATATATAACTCATGAAGACAATGAATGTATGATGGAGATGAAACAACAGGATGAACTATCAAAACTGATTTCGGCTATGACATTCCATATACTGATGATCAAGGTGTATCGCACCCTAATGGAGATTTAAATTATGTAGAATACGCAAGTTATATACCACAACTAATAAGTTTGTTAATTAATGTATTTGGAAACTCATCTGTAGTTTCTTTAATAGAAACAGTTAATAACAAAACCGCTTCTCAAGCTGTGTTCAAACACTTTGTTTTAACAGTAAATGAAATTTTAACAGTTATTTTATGTGTAATATTGCTTATGACAATTATTGTTACAATGCTTTTATCTTCTTTAATAATCAATTCTACAAAACGTCTAGCCGCTATCCTTAAAGCACTTGGATATCGTGACCATATAAATATAGTTTCAATACTTTCTATTTACTTCCCCACGCTGCTATTAGGCTTTGTTGTCTCAATACCAATATCGTTTATATTGTTAACTTTCTTTAATTCACTCATATTTAACCTATTAGGATTGTTATTAATTACAAATCCTTTATTAATGACTTTCATAACTTCATTAGTATTTGTTACAGCTATGTATTTCGTATTTATGACAATAGGATATATAACTCTTAAAAAAGAAAAATTAAATGTTGCAATTAAATGGATATAGAAGTTAGCGCTAAACAATTTATCAAGTCAAACAACTTTAATCCTTCCAAAAAGATGGGTCAAAACTTTTTGATCAACGAGAAGATATGTAAAAATCTTGTTGACTCAATAAATTTTACAAATGTAGATTTAATTATTGAAATAGGTCCAGGCCTTGGAGCAATCACAAAGTATTTAAATATGCACAATGTTCCAATAACAGCAATAGAACTAGATAAAAGATTAAGTGAGTTTGTTCACACTAAGTTTACAAACATTAATTTAATTAATAATGATGTATTGAAAGTTGATTTTAATGAACTAACAGCAAAATATTCAAGTCCAATAATTGTTTCAAATTTACCATATTCAATTAGCTCTATTGTTGTAATTAAATTTGTTAAATCTAACATTAAAACAATGTATTGTATGTTGCAAAAAGAAATGGTTTTACGATTACTTGCAAAAAAGAGTACACACGAATATAACGCATTCACAGTGCTTTTGCAAACTTATGCAAATATTAAAAAAATTACCGATGTATCTAAAAGTAATTTTTTACCTCCACCTAATGTTGATTCTATTTTTATTGTAATAGAAAAAAATAATCTTACGTATGATGAAAAATATGATAAATTTGTTCGTCAATGTTTCTTGTCAAAACGTAGAACACTTGTTAATAATCTAAAAGACATAGTAGACAAAAACAAACTTATTAATTTTTTAAATGATAACAAATTATCCTTAAGTGTTCGTGCTGAGGAACTTGATATAAAACAATTCCAAAATTTGTTTAATGCAATTACAGAATAGGTAATTGCATTAAACATAATGAGACTATTAATGACGAATGTGTGTGATAATATCCACATGGACGTAAGGGAAGCATTGGTTAAATATCGTTTAACAAAAGATCAAAAAAGTTTATTATTTCTTTTCTATAAATTCAAGGGTGATTTAGAAATACAATTTGCAAGATACGCACGTTTGTATGGAATAAAAGTAGATTTTTCTGATTACACTAGTTTGATTTTTAATACGATTAAAAAATGTTGTGAATTATTCAAACTTGCCAATACAGAAAATGAATTTAAAAGTTGGATGTTTTCTATGAATAATTTTGCAGTTAAAAATTATTTTAGATCAATCTTGAATCACAAAAGCAAACAAACTCCATTGACTTCAAAAATTGGTTATATAGATTTTGATAAAGACTTTGGTTATGATCTTAAAATTTGTGATGAAGTTGAACACAATTTAAAAGAAAGAAAATTTATTGAGTTTCTAGATTTGTTAGATTTAACAAAAGCCCAAAAACAAATGTTTCTATTAAAATATCACGGAGTTCATTCTTCAATTATTAAAAAGAAAACACGAATGAGTCCTACTAAACAACAAAATGAATTTAGACGTCTAAGACAACTTTTCCAAGAAAACATGAATAAAATTAGTGAAACAAAAGTATCTGATGTATAATTCACTTATATGAAATCAGTGAAAAAATTTAAAGATACCTGGCTTTCTGTTTTAGCATTAATTTATTCTATTACATTAATTCTTGTATTAATTGATAGTTATTTTGCTTCAGGAGCACATTTTATTGAATTTTTTACATATCTTTCAAATATTTTTTGTGCAATTTGACTTTTAATTTATGCGTTAACGGGTTTTTTTAAAGCTAATAAATTTAGTATTTTCATAAGGAACAAAATTTTAGTATTAACACTTAATATGGCTATCACTATAACTTTTTTAATTGTTGCATTATGATTATTTCCAATTTGAAAAGGTGATTGAATAAAAAATGGAATTTCTGGGGGACTTTTTTACACTCACTTTTTAACAGCAGTTGTTATGTGATTAGTTTTCTTTTACTATCAATCAACTGGAAAGTTTAATTGAAAACTTAATTTTTTTGTTTTAATATATCCATTAGTTTATTTTGTTGCAATCATTGTAAGACAATTAATAGTAAAAGATAAATGATATCCATATAACTTTGTTGATCCGTCTTTTTACAATAATAATTACTTTATATTTGCAGCAGTTGTTGTTGTCTTAGCTGGAGTATTTTATGGTGTATCTTATTTATTGTGAGTAATTAAATCTAAATTAAACAAAAAAACTGTTATTTAATTTCTCTCTTTTTTCTATTAAAGTTAATAGCAAAACGATGTACTTCTTCTTGAATTGAAAATAAATAACTATACAAACCACTTTTTTTATCCAATGTAATTTTATTTAATTCATCAATGACAATTTTTTCAGTAACATGTTGCTTATTCTTGCTTAAACCAATTATTGGAATAATATTGTGGAGATTTAATTCCGTTAAAGCCCTTTTAGCGGCATTAATTTGAGGAATTCCACCATCAACAATGATAAGATTAGGGAAAGATACTTTTTCATCAAGCATACGTGTGTATTGTCGTTTAATTACCTCATACATATATTGAACATCACTATTTGACTTTTGGTCTTTAATAATAAATTTCCTATAAAGCTTTTTGTTAAAGTAACCGTTCTCTAAAGCAACCATAACCCCTATTTTTGCATCATTGAATAAATTAGACATATCAAATGCATGAATTAAGTTTAGGGTATCAATTTTTAGAGTTGCTTTAAGTAATTCAAAAGCATCACGAGTTTGATTTTTGTGATGCAAATGCAAAAGTAAGTTAGTCTCATAAAAATGTTTAGCATTTAAATTAGCATTATTAACAATCTCTTTAAATTTCCCCTTTGTAGGAACGTTTAACTTTAAATCGTAAGGCAAAATTATTTTCCTATCCATATAAATTTTATTTGAAACTCTTTGTGAATTTGTATAAAACTGTGATAAATAAGAACTTATGGTTTCATCGACATCATCATAAAGTTCATGTATTTGTTTATTGACAGTCAAAAGTTTTCCTTGAGTATATGAATGTATCACTATTGACAAATATTCCTTGTTTTCATAGTGACCTATTATGTCAACAGCTTCATTCTTTTTTAATACCACATTAACTCTATTTTCAACAATGTGTTTTAATGAGTTAGCAATTGCTAAGTATTGTTTAGCCATCTCATAATTAGTTTTTTTAGACTCCTCATTTTCTTTGTTTTTTATATAGTTAATCAGTTGTTTATGTTTGCCATTAAAAAAATCAAAAATCTGAGTTTTAATTTTTTTATATACTTCGGGTTGGATTTTGTTTATGCAAGGACCGAGACACAAACCCATATCATAATACAAACATTTTGTCTTTGGCACTTTATGGCATTTGTGAAGAGGAAAAATGCGTTGTAGTAACTTATAAATGTCATATTTTTTAATTTCTTCATCAGCGAATGGGCCAAAATAATCACCATGTATTTTTTGATAATTTCTAGAATAAATTAATTGAGGATTTTTTTCATCAGTCAA
This sequence comes from Mycoplasmataceae bacterium, assembly GCA_031282505.1. Classification (GTDB taxonomy): domain Bacteria; phylum Bacillota_I; class Bacilli_A; order Mycoplasmatales; family Mycoplasmoidaceae; genus Malacoplasma_A. The sequence continues at coordinate 43,685 of JAITDP010000001.1, forward strand.
AATAATGTAAGGATAATTGTTATTATCTCTCAACAATACATTAAAACGAGGCTTGTGCTTGTCAATTAAATTCGCTTCAAGAATTAAAGCATCATTTGCGTTTTTTGTGATGATAAAATCTATATCATGAATATTAGCAACCAATTCGTTGGTTTTAACAGAATTATTAGCATTAAAATATTGATGTACACGGTTGTAGAGATTTTTTGCCTTCCCAATGTAGATTATCTCACTATTTATATTTTTTCACATATAAATACCTGGGAGTTTTGGGATATTTTTTAATTTGTTTTTTAGATCATTAGCCATTATCGATAATGCATGATTTTTTCTTCAAAATCCTTAATGTTTTCTTTTTTTCTAACCCAATAGAAAAGTGTAAAAGAAGAATTAAGATTGTCATTTTCATTATACAAAAGCATATAAACACGCGCAATCATTACAAAGTGATATTTACAAAATTCTTCATAACTTGTAACATTTTTATCAGAAAAAATATATTCAAGACTTTTTGCTGTAATCTCTCTATTTGTGATAATGTGTTTTTTTCATCTGTCATTACGAAAATCAAACTTTAAAAAATTTAATATTTTTGTTTTGACACTTATATATTTATTTTTGTCATATAAGTTTTTGTTATACTTATCAACTCATTGATCAAAACGTGAAATAATGTATGTTTCATATTTGCTTACGTTATTCATAGTAAAATCAGCAAAATATTGAATTTTTTTCATATAAGATTTTTCAATTTTTGTATCTGTATAAGAGATGAATCATCCTCAATAAGCAAAAATTAAAATTGTTTGTAATGTAAAGCCAAATATGTATATTTTTGTATCAGAAATACTTTTAATAACAAAAGTCGAAATTACAGCAATAAAAATAGAAACAGATGTATTAAAAACTGTAATAATAAAAGTAACTTTTTTTAATACATTGCTTGAACGAGGCAATGGTATATTACCAGATGAATTTGAATAACAATTTCAGAATCAAAGAATTGAAAATGTCACAGTCAAAGCGTCAAGTGATGTAAAAATTAAAAAATAAATTCAAACATGGGAAACCAATTCGTTTTGAGAAAAAACAAAATATACAAGAATTGAAAAAACGAAGTTAATTAATAGGCCTAAACATGTAAAAAAAAGTAAAACATACTCAAAAAATGACATACGAATGTTGTTTCGTTTGATTTTTTTAATTTCTTGAGCAATCTCAGAAGGTTTTATCATATGAATTAATATATAATAAATTATATATAGTATGAAAAAACAACATTCTAAGTTTTTAATATTGTTAGCACCGATTCTGGTTTCTCCAGTTATTTTGTTTTCTACAAGTTGTAATGGGTTCAATTCTGTAACTCTTAAATATTTAGGCAATGGTACAAAATCATTTGGAAGTTATGCTAATTGTAGACAATACGGAGACAAATTTTACAAATTTTATTATGGTAATAAGACTATAAATAAAGGTAACTACGTTGTATTTTTAGGATGTAGTGGTACTACAACTGTTACAGCAGCTGTAGATGCACACGGTACAACTAACGATTACGTTGTTGTTAATCCTGGTTTGACTTTATTTGACGATAGTACCTCTACTTGAGGAAAAGATGAAACATCTAATGTTGGATTATTACAAAACAATGAAGACAGTCTATTCGTTCAAAGCAACGATGAATGAAGAGATGCAGTTGAGTCAAATTATAACATCAACTATTTCTCTTACTTTGCCTCTACAAAACAAACAAATTACCTAAATGGTTATAAACCTAAAGCTACTGAAACACAATCTTATAATTTTTGTGCTGATCCTTTCTACAAATGAACAGAAGACGATTTCTTAAACAGACAATGAAATCCAACATCTAGTAAAAATGATGAAACATTAGAATATAAAAAACAAAATTCTTGAGAGCAACACCACCAAATTGGCCATTATGCAAGAAATGATGAATCAGCAAAAACATACCGTTCATTATTTTTGTTTTTGCAACAATTATCTCCTGCAACATTTTCTTCTGATAATATAGGAACATCAAGCGTTATAGCTTTGTATTATGTAAATGGAAAAGCTACTATTGCTACAAAATACGGTTCTTCTGACAACCCTGTAACTAATTTTAAGAGTGATTTGTTATCTACATATCCTAATCCAAAATTGTAATGGAAACTTACGATTCAAGTCTCAATGAATTAATTGATCCAATTAAATATGAGAGCGTTGTTCAAGATACAACAGAAAAAGTTATCAATAAAAAACTTGAATATATTGATAAAAATGTAAAATTAGATAAAGAAGAAAATCGTAAAAATTCTAATAAAATTCATAAAATTGACCATTCTATTACAACAAATAGACTTCTTATTTCTTTGTTTTCTTCTCTTTGTGCAATTTCACTTTTAGTTTTTGGATTTTCATTCTTATTCGATGATAAAAAAATAACTATAACTTCTAGTGTTGCGTGTGCAGTAATTGGTGTTATTTCTATTGTCTGCATCTTTGTTTTTTTAAAAAGAAATAAAGTAAATAAAACAGAAAAAAAAGAACTAATTAAAATTGGTTATGAACAAATGAAAGATGTAAATGCATATATCTTAAAAATCGATATGATTTCTGATATATATAGTAACATATTTTCATGACTGAAAATTGATTCATATTTAAAAGAAGATAAACAAGTAATTTGAAATAAATTTCTTGAATACAACAATACTAATACTTGTGAAACCTACTTATCTGGAACGTTTAATAATTTTAATTTTTTAATTGTTAATTTTCTTAAAATGGAAATGATTATGGAAACATATAGTGGAACAAAAGAATTTCGTTCAAATTCTTCTAATTCATCATTCAAAACCGAATATTATGCACACCCAGCTCCACTTTATTATTACGAAGATAAATTATTTTTTGAAAGCGACATAGCTGAAAAATTAAGTTTTAATTCTAAAGTTTTGAATAAAAAAAATATTTCAATGGAAAATGTAGAGTTCGATAAGTATTTTGGAAAAGTTAAAAGAAACGATGAAACACAATTTAGATTTTTATTTACAATTTTAACACAAGAAAATATTGTAAAATTATTTAAAAAATATGGACAATTCAAATACGAAAAAAACAGTAGCATAAATATCATTTCTAATAAAAACTTCAAAAATCAAATTGCACGTTTTTCTAAAGTTTTTATTGATTATGATTATGAAAATTTTCAAGAAAATTTCAAAGATAAAATTAAAGAAACAGCTGATTTAATATATGTTTTATTTTCTATGATTTTGTCAATCCCTGCTTTTGTTCATACACAAAAACAAATTGCAAAAAAAAATATGAAAAATATTCCATCAGAAACACACGTTTTATCTGTATTGTATACATACTTTGACAAGAATATGCTGTGTCATTCATCTACAACAACAGATTACATTTTAGAAATTAAAAATACAACAACTTCTAAAAATCAAACAGTTATAACTGTTGTTGCTTATTCTTTTAATGGTGTTAGTCGAACAAAACATGTCAATGGAGTTGAAATACAATATATTGATTACATTAGCCTTAACAAGACAACAAAAGTTTCAATTTCTGCAAGTAAAACCGCAAGCGACGATTTTAAAAACACTAAATCAAACAATGTTTGTGTTGTTGGTGATTTTGTCTATTCCATTAAATAGGCGCATTACATGTACCAATATATAATGTTTATGTATGTATAAGTATGGGCAAGCCATAATTAATGGTGTACTTGATGAAATAATTTCCGGCTTAATGCATGCCGTTACTTGAATATTTCAAAAACTATTATTTTGGATATTAGATTTCGTTTATGAATGTGTAATTTATGTTCCATTAGTCATCATAAACACTATTGCTATTATCTTCCGTTTTTTTGCTGGTGGTTTTATGAACTATATTTTTGGTGATGGTTCACCAATATTCGACCCCAGCACAGGAAAAATTAATCTTAATTTCACCTTTGATAGCCAATTAGGACAAATTGTTTTTTATACATTTGTTGTGTCAGTTGTTTTATTTTTTTTCCTATATATGTTGACATTTGCAACTGGCGGTCTTAAAGACGATGATGGCAACCCTGCAAAGGGACCATTTGCTCATTTTAAAGCAATGCGTTGACCAGCTTACATGCTTATGGCTCTTTTTCTATTGCCATACTTGTTTGTATTCGGGGATTATTTAATGCAGCAGGTGTTAATGTATTTTAATGATTCCGTCTCAACAGCATTCACCAGCGATGACATAAATAACTTGCGTAATAATTTTTTACCATTATTTTATGGTTTCTCTAACAATTTCCAAATGGCAACCATTAATATTAATGGATCAAATTTTGCAACTATTACTGTACTTACTAACTTACAAGCAAATCTTAAAACAATTCAAGATTATTTAGCTAATAATCCAACTGACTCTTGACAATTTGAAAATCAAATTGATGTATTGCAAAATAATATTACAAATATTTTGTTATATTTAAACTCAACATCATCAACTGATTATGCCACTGTTTCTACAATAATTAACGGTCTTCAACCTAATGATTATTTGTCAAGCGATAATGCCGCTGCTATCTTAACTGTAAAAACTCACCTAAGTGATTTCTACAACATTTTTGAATCTAGTTTAGGTTCATCATATTCAAGCTTAAATGATAGTTTTTATAACTCTCAATGAGATATTATTTTATCAGGAACTGATTTATCAAAAGCAACAATCCTTGCTCCTGTTAAAGCACTTACTGATAGTTGAAATGATACAACAGATTTAGCAACATTGCATACTTTTGGTTATGATACAATCAATCAATTAGCCAATGGTTATAATCCTGATGGTTCAGCTACTAGATTTCTTTCACTAAGTTCAATTTATTATAAAGTTCCTGGATACCAAAATTTTCCAATGGTTGGAATAATCTATTCAGCTGCTACTGGTGATCCTAACCCATACAACTGAACAGATCCATTTGGTTCTGGTTTTGCAAAAAAAGCAGATGTATTACGTTGAGTTTTAACAACTTTTGCTGTTTGAGGTATGGTAATAATCGTTTACACATATTGTTATGACACTGTTAAACGTATATTCTATTTGATTGGTTATTGAATTATTGGTTTCTTGCAATTAGCAAACGGTCTTAATAATTCTCGTAGTGTTGATAAATGATATAAAGATATGTTCAACCGTTGATTAGGAGTTATTGTAGTAATGGTATGTTTTGAAATTGCATCAATTTTAGTTGCAATATTACAACCATATATTGTTAGTGGACTAAGTGTTTATTCACAATATAATCTTAGTGATACAAAAATTCTTGTTAACATAGGAGTTATTCTATCTTTAGAAGCAGGATATCAAGTTGGATTCATGGTGTATGACAAATTCATGAATGAAAAAGGAAGTGGTAGAAAATCTAATTCATATTCTTCTGGCCCACAACTTGTTAGTAGTGGTAGTGGATTGTTTAGTTCTGCTTTATCAACAGCTGAATATTATGGAACAGGTGGTGTTGTTAAAGATGCGTATAAAAAAGTTAATGATGAATACATTGAATATTGAAAAGGAAAAAAGGATACTAAATTGGCAAGGGAAAATGCAGCATGAGGACAAGGCATAAGAATTGCTGATGCTAAAACAACACAACAAAAATTAAATTTATTTGGTTATGATTTAGAAAAAGGTGTACATATTAGACGTGGTGCTAAAAGAGATGCTGATCTACACCCAAGTATTAGAAATATTCGTCACCATGTTGGTGATATACCTACTCGTGGAGCTGGTGCTGTAAATATGAGAGTATTACAAGCTGGTGTTGCTGAAGGATTAATACCTCCACCAGCACATATTACACCTCCTGCTGGTGGTTGAGTTCTTCCCGCAAACAATCAAGCGGCTGCTGCACCAGCACCTGCTAATGCACAACAACCAGTTCCAGCAGCACCTGTTCCATTCGTGGCACCGAATAATGCACCGTTAATACCAAACCCAATAAATGTCAATAGAAGAAATTCTACAGGCAATATAAATATCAATGCTCCTGTTAACCCAGCATTTGCACATCCAAGACCAGCAGGCGCTGCTGTACCACCACCTGGAGGGGTTGTTCCACCACCAATTGCCCCAATTCGTCCTCTTGGACAACCACAAAGAGCAAGACGTAACTCATTTGGAAGCCCAAATCCAAACGCTAGTGTTAGAGCTGTTGCTGGTAATCCAATGCCACCAAGAGTTAATCGTGCTGCACCAGCCCCAGGTTCTCCATTATCAGCACCACGTCGTCCTAGAGCTGGTGGTGGTCGTAGAATGTCTAGTTCATCAGACTCAGGATCTGGAGATTAATAAATAATAATATTATTTAGTAGCTATAATATACTAATGGGGAGCACCCTTTCTTGCTTCTCAACATATTATCACATACAATATAAAGTGTCTACAAAATCAACTAAAACAAAAATATTGGATAAAAATTCCAAAACTTATAAAAATTTAATTACTGCATTTGAGGGTGAATCTGCTGCTCGTGTTCGATATCAATTATTTTCTTCACAAGCAAAAAAAGATGGATATTTTCACATTAGTCAAATTTTTTCTGAAAGTAGTGATAATGAAAAAGAACATGCTGAAATTTGATTCAAATTAATTTATGATAAAAAAGTTCCACAAACTACAGAAGACTTACTTATCTCTATGAAAAATGAAAAATATGAATGACATGATATGTATGCAAAATTTTCAAAAGAAGCTAAAAAAGAAGGATATGACAATATTGCAAAACTTTTTGAAGGTGTTGCAAATATAGAAAAATTCCACGAATCTCGTTATTCTTCTTTATTAAAACAAATTAAAGACAAGTCAATGTTTTCAAATTCAAAAGAAGTTTACTGATGGTGCTTAAATTGTGGTTCTTTTATAAAAGGTAAGAATGCTCCACTATTATGTCCTGTATGTTCTCATCCTCAAGCATATTTTGTTAGAAAGGATACAAAAATTTTTGAATAATGAACAAAGCCTTAGAATATTTTTACGAATTATCAAAAATCCCTCGTGTATCTGGTAATGAAAGTAATGTTGTTAAATACATTAATAATTTATTAACAAAAAATGGTGTTAAAACATTTATAGATAAAAAAGGAAATTTATATGCTTACAAAAATCCTTCATCTAATAAAAAACCAATTTTATTACAAGCACATGTTGATATGGTTGGTGTTAAAACAGATAATTCATCACACAACTTTGATAAAGATCCTATTGCTATCGTTGAAAAAGATGGATGAATCAGTGCTAAAAACACAACACTAGGTTCAGATGATGGGTCTGGTGTTGCAATCATATTAGCAATTCTATTAGATAAAACATTAGATGCAAATGTTGAAGCTTTGTTTACAGTAGAAGAAGAAACTTCACTTTCTGGTGCAAATGCTGTATTACCAAATAAATTTAAATCTAAACATTTAATTAATATTGATACTGAAAATGATAAAGAAATAATAATTGGTAGTGCAAGTACTGCAAGTTATGAAATAACATGTCCAGTTGTTAAAACAGCTAATAAAGATCAATGCTATTGTTTAAACGTATTTGGTGGTGTTTCTGGACACTCTGGGGCAAGTATTCACCATACTATTTCCAATGTAATTGTTGATGTGTCCTCTATCTTATTAACTTTATTAAAAAAATATCAATTCAATTTAGTTTCAATTAATGCAGGTACTGCTAAAAATGCAATACCTAGTTCTATTGAAGTTAAGTTTTCAACAAAAGAAAATATAAATGAATTTAAAAAATCTTTCACTAACTTATTCCAAGAATACAAAAATACATATGCAATATATGAGAAAAATTTAGACTTCTCAATATCTAAAATTAAAAACATTCCCCAATCATTTAATAAATCTTCAACATTTAAAGTTCTTAATTTAATTTGTTCTATTTTTAATGGAATGAGTCAATATGATTTTGATCTTAAATTAACTCTTTCATCAAGCAATATTGGAGTAGTTAAGACAGAAAACAAAGCTGTTATCATGTCAGTTCTTGCAAGAAGTAGTTTCGCTTTTTCTGATAAATTATTACAAAATAGAATTGAGTCAGTTGTAAGACTAGCAAATGCTAGTGTTAAACAAGCTATGTATTTTCCTGGTGCTCCAGCAATTAAAGATAATGCAGTTGCTAAACTAATTGCCAACGTTGCTAAAACTAAATTTAAACATCACATGGAAATAAATGCAATTCATGCTGGATTAGAATTTGGTATTATCTCTACAAAATATCCTGGTTTATCTTATGCTTCAATTGGACCAAATATTACTGGTGAACACACAGTTAAAGAACGTATGGAACTTAAATCATTCGAATTTATCTATAAATTAATTAGAGAAACAATTAAAAATTTTAATTAATATTTAATTCAATAAATTTTTCTAATTCATTAATGTTTTTAAAATCTTTTGTTTTAACTTCTTTAACAATAGACCCGTTTTTCAAAATTATGATTTTATCTGTTAAAGACATAATTTCTCCACTATCGTGACTAATCAAAACAATTGTTATGTTGTTTTTAATTGCATAATCCTTAATAAATTTTTTAAAATCATTTCTTGTTGTAATATCTAAACCAGTTGAAAGTTCATCTAAGAAAACTAATTTTGGTTTATGTAAAAAAGCAAGTAAAATATTTAAACGTTGAGATTGACCACCGCTCAATGAATTAGCACGGTGAGTGTAAAAATTATCAACTTTAAATGCTTTTACAAGTCCTTCAAGAGTTTTTTCATCAATAGAAATGTTGTAGGCATTAATAATAAAATTTACAATATCTTTAACATAAATATATTGAGGATAAATAGAGTCTTGGAATTGAATACCTAAATCAAGGTTATGTTTTCTTTTACTTGATTTTTCAGATAATGAATAAATAACTCTACCTTGTGTAGGTTTATTAATTCCCATAATCATTTCAACGGTTGTAGTTTTGCCAGCGCCATTGGCTCCAATTAACGCAACATTCTCTCCTTCATAAAGTTTGAATGATAAGTTATTGATAGCAATAACTTGTTTATGTTTTTTACCAAAAACTTTTTTTACACATTTAAGTTCAACAAGAACTTTTTTATTTTTTCTTATCTTCCTGTTCATCTGAATTTTTTTGCAATAACAATGATTAAAACAGATAATCAAGCATAAGGAACTGAAATGTTAACATATTTTTCCGATGTAGTTAAGATTTGAATAGGACCCATTTTACTTCCAGGCAAAACAATAGTAGAATAAACAGCATAAGTTTTTTTGAAATCAAAAATACTTGAACCATATAAATTTGTAAAATTTCTTCAATCCGGGTTTCAGTCAAAACCATCAAGTCCATTTTGTTTATAAGTACCATTTCATGCCTCGTATGTGCAATTAATGATTGGTTTAAATGGTGTTATGTATCCACCAAATCAAATCACCTTATTTGATACACTTATTTGATTTGGAACAGCAAGCCCACTTGATAAAATAACAATTATCATTAGCATTACAGAAACGCTTTGAATAGTTGTTGGTGTTCTGAAAATCGATGCAAATGCAAGCCCAGTAGAAATACTTAGAATGATACAAATAAATATATTGTAGCAATATCCACCTCAATCAACGTTTGTAAGAATTGTTTTAATTGATGGCAAATTTATTGATATACTTGTTTCACCCTCTCCAACAGTTATCAAACTACCAACATTTCAATATTGTGTGAAAAATAATAATGAAATACATGTAACAACAACGGTTGATAAAATCATTATTAATAAATAAAAAAAACAAATACTTAATAAAATACGTCTTGAAGAAATTGGTGTAACTCCAATTCTTTTCAATAAAGATGATTGTTTAAAATCTAAAATTGTAGAAGGCAAAACATTTAAACCAATAACAATTATCCCTAATAAAAAAGCACCAGGAAGTGCTGTATTGTATCCGATAGTATATCCTAAAATAAGAATAATAATTAATGGAAAAACAAAAGATAAAAAAGGTCCAGAAAGTGAACGTCAAAAATATCCATTAATTAATTTTAATATTGCATTAGAACTATTTAATTTTGGATGTTTGTTGTGAAAGTTTCTTTGTTTTTTTGCTAAATATTGCATATAAAAATGGCGGTCCCAACGGGAGTCAAACCCGTATCACCCGCGTGACAGGCGGGTATAATAAGTCGCTATACCATGGAACCATGGTTGCGGAGGCTGGGTTCGAACCAACGACCTTCAGGTTATGAGCCTGACGAGCTACCACTGCTCCACTCCGCGGTATGGCGGATGCTGAGAGATTCGAACTCCCGCGCGGGTTTCCCCGCCTCTCGGTTTTCAAGACCGAACCCTTCAACCACTTGGGTAAGCATCCACTTTTTACAATATAAGTAATAAAAATAAGTAGTATTACTTATATAGGTATTATTATATAATAAATGTATGGCATCAACAAAAAAAATTGTTGTGCATGCATATAAATTTAACGGCTTGTTATACCGTAGCTGAGAATTTCCTGCAATCCTTGAAAATTCAAAAGATTATATATGTATTGATATGCACAATTCAAAAGTGATTTTCTGAAAAAATATTGAAAAAAAATATGTTTTCAGTAGGATAACAAAAAAATCTATATGATATTTTTTTGACAATGAATGATTTAATTTAATTGTTAGCTATAAATACAAAAAATTTTATATGTATATTAATGTTGCATCACCATTTATTTTTGAAGAAGGAGCAATTAAATATATTGATCTTGATATTGACTTTGTCACTAATGATGTTTTTTCAATTCCTTGAAAAGAACTTGATGTTGATGAATTTAATGAACACAAAGTGGAAATGAAATATCCACAAGAGTTAATAGATAAAATTGGTGTTGTTGTAGCAGATCTTAAGCAAAAGATTGAAAATAAAGTCTTTGATAAATATGCTAAAAACGCATATTTTAATTTTGTGGAAAAATGACAAAAATAAAATCAAATTCACATTGAGACGACGTTATTGAACACGCACATACATTAGCATATGCTAATATAGATGATGCAATTAAATATCTTAAAAGTGAAATGGAAGGAGATTATATTCCATTAGAAAAATTAGATGCATTGAATAATTTTTTAGATTATCTTATTAAAAACAAGGAAGAAAAAGATAATTTAGAAAAATATGATAAAATAAATAAAACTGATTTATTAAAATTATGTTTTTCTCATAATGACAAAATTAGGCTTGAACCGCTTTTGGTATTTTTTGATAGATTCTCTGATGAAATTGAAAAATCTGATGTTGCTTATATAGAACGTTTCACTATGTCCCCTTATGTTGAAAACAGAGAAAAAATGTTCTTTTACGATTTAATTGTCACACATGACCAACTTAGTTATTTCAATATTAATTTTTTTAACAACAAAATTAAACGTAAATTTAACATAAGTAATTTTGACTCTGAATTTTATGATCAACTTAGAAAGTATGTAAAAAATCTATTACATAAAGAACCATCGCTAATTGAAAATGCAACATTAGTCATTGAAAGCATCGAAACATACTATTTTGGCTTTTCTCCAAAGATAGAAGTCAAAACATTAAGTGAAGCAATAATTGATTTTATCAAAGGTAATAAAACATCAAGTGATCAAGAAATAATATTGCGTGCATTTAATGATTCAGATTTTAATGACTAAATCTCTTTGTATTTTAAATTCAAAGATTCACCAATTGTTTTAGAAACAATGTTTCCACCAAATGTTTGCATTGAATTTTTAATTGCATAATCACTCTTGATTGTATCTAATGTATTGTCTTCAAAGTGTTTCAATAAATTAAGAATGAAATCACATGTAAAGTCACTTGCATCTTTAGGATAAAACTTTGAAGGAATATTGTTAAGTGCAAGACATACAGTATTTTTAACCATTGTATAAGGATAGCGTTTATCATTTGGATAATTAATTGCCTCACAACACAAACCATTCTCTGCACTCAAATCTACAAACACACCATTTTTTTTGACGCTAACAATCATATCATATGTAATTCTTGTGTGTGCTATGCCACCAGGAGTGGTTGTGGTATAAACTAATACATCACATTTCTTGCATTCATCATTTAGCAAGTCAAAGCCATAAGACTTAATTGTCAATTTCCCCTTGTGAACAGTTAGCAATTCATTTATAACTTTATTATTTTTTAAAACATCAACATAAAATTGATTAGATTCAAGTAATGTAATCTCGTGACCATTAACTAATAAATTTTTGATTAATTCAACACTTGCATATGAATAATTAACTATTAAATATTTCAGAACAGGACGTTCTAACAACTCCAATGTCTTTGTTAATTTGTCTTTTTTATTGTGTTCTGATAAATATTTAATCAAATCATTAGAAACAAAATTACTTTTAAGTGTTTCATTTTTTATTAATCATGGAAAAACATTATCCTCATGAAATAACTCTATTCCTAAACTTGCAATTTTTTCATTTAATAAACGTTTTAAATAAACGGCATTATTAACAAGAAAACAATTACTTATTACCAATTGCTTAGGATCAGAAACCAATCTTAATTCAGACTTCGATAGTGGAGAAAGTTTAACAATAATATCAGCTGTTTTAATATCTGATTTTTTAATAGGTTTAAAACCTGACACTAAATATGATTCATCATCATATCCAATAGATTTTCCTATATTTGGTTGAAAAAAAATTTCAACATTTTTAGGAATAGAATCAAACGATCTAGGAACAAGACTAACACGATTTTCTTTCTTACTCTCTTTTAAAAAAACAACTTTCATTAATGAACAAGGAAATTAATTAAATAAAAAAAACAAATTCCAACGCCTACACAAAATGTTAATATAGATAGAACTAATGCAATCTTTCTTCCATCATTATTTTTTGGTTTTGTATTAACATAATCAATTGTTTTTGGTAAATCATCAAAATTAACTGATTCAATTTTCCCAACTTTTTTGTTTTTATCAATCATTATTATTTAACGTTAATAACTTTTCGATTTTTATAGTATCCACAGTAAGGACAAACACGATGAGGTTTTATTTGTTTTCCACATTTAGAACAAGATAAAGTGGTAGGGGCAACTAATGCGTGGTGACTACGTCGCATTCCCTTTCTGCTTTTACTTACACGTCTTTGTTGAACTATCATATATTAATTATTATATGTATATAGGTGTTGTTATAATAAATATTAAATTATGGCTATTAAATGTAATAAGACTTACGCAGAAATAGTCAAAATACTTATATATGTTGTAGCCACCTTAATACCAATTACTTGGATAACTACTCGTATATTGTTTGCTATTTCAGTTCATGATTACCAAGGAAATATTGACTTTATTACTTTTACAGTGGAATCAAACATAGTTGCATGTGTTTGAGCAATCTGTGTATTATTTAAGATTAATAAAAAAGCTATTACTTTGTTGGGAAACGCAGCCATCACAAACCTTTTAATCACAAATATTATTGGCTGAATAATTTTTAATGGAGTTAATGGATTATTTGATAATAAATATTACCTAGCAATTGACATTATGCACCACGTTGTGACGTTTTTATTAACATTTACTTTATTTTTGTTAATACGATCTGACAATGTATTCAATGAATATATAACACCTATTAACTTTAAAAGTGCATTATTAATTGAAACAGTGATAATTTCTACTTTTTTTATTGGTGCAATATGTGTTAATTTCATTCCTCATAAGTGAACTTATGGAAGTAATACAGACTATTACACATTTTATGGATTTTTAACTAATTACAATCCTAAAAATGGTGGAAGTTATTTAGTGCTTTTAACTATCCCTGCATTTTACTTGATAGCATATTTCTTTGATTATTTTTTCTATGCAATCAACCGTAACTTTATTTTAAAAAACTTTGCTGATAAAAAACAATTTTTTATATATTTTTGACACAATTATTTAATTACTACATTAGTTGTTTCAATATTGATGTTTCAACTTCTAGTTCAAACAGTAACAAACGAAGTTATATTTAATGTTTTGTCTTATATTTTGTTTGGATTATGTGCGTTAGGAATTGGTCAATGCTCTTACACCATCATTAAAACAAGAAAAAATAAAATTAGTAATTTTTATACAAAAGTTTCAGCAATTATCTTGTGTTTTCTTTGCATAATTTGTGTTGGAGCGATATTAGAAGTAATTGTAAGTTCTAATTTATTAAGTGCATTTTATGGTGATAAACAACTTAACAATCTTAGATATCACATCGGATTTAGTTGTGTTGGATACGCAATCTGTGCTACATTATGTTCTTTTTTCTCATCATTAACATTAAGAAATGAACAAATAAGTAAAAAATTATAGAATATGAAATTGCAAAGTATTAAAAAAAAATCTAAACTTGCATATTTAAAAAACGTTTGACCTACACTTCTTTTATTTGTTGGTTTTTTCATTTTTGAAATTGCATACATGGTAATTATTTATAAATTCCATACACAAATGTATAAATTTTCTTTCCTTGGAAATAAAACGAGTTTATGAGTTGTTTATGGTACAGGTCTTATTATTTCATTAGGACTTTTAGGCTTTTATTTTTTTGTTCGTAAAAACCCAGAAGAAAAAAGTCTTTTCATAAAATTATTTTGTTTATTGCCATTATTAAATAGTTTCCCATTGGTTTATATTGATATATGAGATAGTTTAAAAAACAATAAATATGAACTATTCCAAATACCTCAAATTTTTTTCGTTCCTTCACTATGTAACATTAATATGTATTTAATTATTTACTTGTGCTTTGGCAAAAAGAAAAATGCTATCTATGGATCATTAGCATATTTTTTTATTTTTACAGGAATTGCGGGGGGGTTAATAAATAGTATAGGTTTCCCATTTACTAACACACTTAACCCAGATGATTCACATCCTGCAATACTCTATAAATTATTTGCTAACGAATATACACACATATCACTATGATGTATAGCAATAATTGCAATTAAAGAAAAATGAGCTAAATTTAATCTTGTTAATGTATTGTGATTTACTTTTTATTTGTTTTTAACTTTTTTATGAGGATTCTGAGAACTAAAAGTATTTGGCGATAGTGATGGTACTGTATTCGGCGGAAATCCAGGTATGTATATAGCGTATGGAATGCTTGGTCAAGATGATAAAATTTTTAGAATATACACCATATATTCTATTGGCATAGTTGCTTGCTTCTTTATTTCATTAACATACGAGCTTACTCTTATGCCTAAAAAAGAAAGATTTTATAGCAAAAAATTTAACATACTTGATACATATTGAAAATAATTAAATTTTATTTTCCGACTCAACAACCTTATATCATTTAATTTTTTGTAATAAATAATAAAAACACATAGCAAGTACAATAAAAACTGTTACAAGTAAAAAACTTACAATTGTAATTCAAGGGAATGGCAATTTAATAATCGTTGATACGTTTTCATATTCACCACCATCTTGTCAATCAGCTGGTACTAAGCCAGTTGCATTACTGTTTACATCAAGCACGTGTACAACAATTAGTACATATGCAAAATAACAGCAAATAAATATTAATGCTGATAAAAAATCCTTTAGAATATTTCTTTTTGAATTTAATAAAACCCAACCACCAAATACAACCTGTAGAAAGTGCATCATAAAATACATTCTATTGTCACTATCGCCAACAAATATTCATTTGAAATCTCATTTAGCGTTAACACTATCGAAATTTTCAAAACATATTCCACCAATTAATGTTATCATACCCCCAAAAATAGAAAAATAACTAATAATTGATGCAAGTTTTCTTGTTGGATCAATTATTAAAACAACAGGTAATACAAAAGCACAAAAAGGACATAAATCTAAAAGAAAAGCTCTTGATTTTGCAATATCACTTGTATTAAACGAAAAATCAACAAAGTTTCAATAAAATCTTCCGCACATTACATAGATAAATAATAAAATGCCTACTGGCAACCAAAACATATATGATTTAGTTATTTTTTTCATTAATGGATGTAAAGCCAATATTAACAAACATATAAAAAAAGTAATACATGTAAGGTATACACCTGTATAGTTAACTACCATCAAACTAAACCGCTACCTCTCCTTTTATAGCTTCTTGTGGCTCATAACCAATAAGCTCAAAGTCTTCTACTTTAAAGTCTTCAATTTTTTCAGGAATACGTTTAATTTTAAGAACAGGTAAAACTCCTGGGGTTCTAGATAACTGAGTTTTAACTTGTTGTAAATGATTTGTATAAATGTGTAGGTCACCAAATGTGTGAATAAACTCTTTTGGTTTAAGTCCTGTCATTGCAGCAATCATATATGTTAAAGCAGCATAACTTGCAATATTAAATGGAACACCTAAAAAAGAATCCGCACTACGTTGATACAATTGACAACTCAAAGTTTTTTCTTCTGTATCAACATAAAATTGGAATAAAGAATGGCAAGGAGGCAAACCGCGTTTTGCCATTTCTTCAACTTCGATAGGATTTCATGCAGAAACAATGATACGACGACTATCAGGAGAAGATTTTATTGTATCAATTGCTTTTTGCAACTGATCAACACCTAAAAAATTTCTTCATTGTTTTCCATACACAGGACCAAGATCGCCAAATTTTTGGGCAAAATCTTCATCTTCAATGATTTTTTTAATAAATTCATCTTGTGTTTCACCTTTAAAATGTTCTGAATTTTTATATGCTTTGTATGGCCACTCATTTCAAATATTACATTTATCTTTAACAAGATTACGTATATTTGTCTCACCACGAACAAATCAAAGCAGTTCTCTTAAAACAGTTTTAAAACCTACACGTTTAGTTGTCAATAAAGGAAAATGCGATGATATGTCATATCTATTTTGATAACCAAAAGTTGAAATAGTATCAATTCCAGTACGATTTTTTCGTATCTTTCCAGTTGCTACAACATGATTTAATAATTCGAGATATTCCTTCATTTAATATATTATAAAAATATATTTATATAATATTCCTATGAAAAAAATCCAAAAAAATATCCTTATTTTATCGGGATTATCTTTTGGAGTATTAATACCATTTTTTACAACTTCTTGTGCGAGTGCAACATATTATGTACGTCCATTCTTTGTTGGTGCTAACACCAATCCGTGAGCAAATGTTTTATCAGCAAAAAGTAATAATAATTTTGATCTTTCATTCGATCCAGCGTCACCTGCTGATGATCAAAAAACAATAGATCAATATATCCCAAAAAACTATATCATGAATTCGTCAAATTATGCCGCTTATTCTTATTGTCAACCCCAAAAGATTCTAGATGACACTGATGCAGTTGTGGATAGTGACTATAATTGGAATTTGCCATTATTACAATATACGAGTAAAAAAAACTCAAACAAAATTGCTAGTTATCGAAATATTAATTTAATTGCTGCAATGAACTCAACTGTGAATTCTGCTGAAATTATCAAATCTTATTACAATCTATTTCTTAGTTATTTATCTCAACCTGGCATTGCATTAAATCCAGATACAGCAAAAAGAGATGCATGGTTAAATGCTTTGTTTGGAGAAAATGGGTTTGACTTAACAAATGATGATGAAAAAAAATTATTTTATAATTTTATTTTTTCTAAAGCTAATGTTCTTCCTGACAGTGGTAAATCAATAGACTTTGGTCCAAGTAATGTTGATTTTTCCTTTTTTCAATCTAATCTTTTTGGTCCTAGTCCATTGCTAGCAAATAATCTTGTATATTACACAGATGGTGAGTTTGATAATTTAGTTGAAACACCAAGAGTAAACTATTTATTTTCTAATGCTGAATTAGAAAAAATTTTAACTGATTCAGATGGATATTACAGTAACGGACATAGCTTATATATTGGTGCTGGTACGGCTAATAAAATAGTTAGTTTTCAAAATTATTCATCTAGCACTGATAATGAATACCCTGTTGGTGGAATTTCAAGCTATCCAAATACCTCAAACGATTCATTAGATACAGGATATGTTTCTCCTTATACTTCTTATTTTACAAAAAGTGGTGATGATGTAAAAGGACAAATATCATCTATATATTTTTCTCAAGTGCCAGTGTTGATTCAACCAAATGGTATTGATTACACATTTTACAATTTCAAACAAGGAAACACATTCAACCCTAAAGAATGAGATACTCCACTAAAAGATGTACAATCTGCTATTAAAAAATCTAAATCTTGAAAAAAGTATAACACTTTTGCATCTGATACACCAACACTTAATAATTCAGTGTTTTACGTTGGCAAAAAAAGTCGTACAAGCAGTTCTACTTTTGATAACATTAATGATACTTACACAAAAGATGGAATACCATACAAAGTAGATCCAGAAACATACAACTTATTATCAAATGTAAATCATTTCTCTCCTGACTCTTGTATAGGATTTGCAAATTACTCATGTTATGTTGATAATGATGATAATGGCGACACACACCTTTATCCATTTTGCACAGGTATAACTAGTGTTTACCCTACTTTAATTTTTCAAAAATTAAATGATAATGGTGAATTTTCATTTGATGATAGTTTACTTTCATATACTCAAAATCAAAAAATTCCTGATATTGGTGGATATGGTTCTGATTACAAAAACTATTGTACATTAGATACAAGTAAAATTGATAAAAAAATATCTAAAGTCTTAGGTTTTTATCAAAAATATGTTGGTGCCAACTCTTCACCAGGAACAGATTTAGATAGTTTATATGACTTTTTATTTGTTCAATACTTTCTTGGAAATCTTGGTGAACAACAAAAAACTAAACCATCTGATTTCATCTATAATTAATAAAACTAGTGTTTTGTTAACACACAGGACCTATATTTTTAAAACTTTTTTTAAGAATTTTCCTGTATACGATATATCACTTTTTTTAGTGATTTGTTCTGGTGTACCTGTGGCAATTATTTTTCCACCATATTTTCCACCGTCAGGTCCCAAATCTATAACATAATCACAGCATTTAATTAAATCAAGATTGTGTTCTATAACCACAACTGTTGCGCCATTATCAACAATACGATTGATTATAGAAATCAATTTTTTAATGTCATCAATATGTAAACCTGTTGTTGGTTCATCTAAAATTATTAGTGTATCTTTAGTTGTAGGTTTTTGTAAAAATTTAGCAAGCTTAATCCTTTGTGCTTCCCCACCGCTTAAATAAGTGCTATTTAAACCTAATTTAATATATCCAAGTCCAACATCATTCATAATATCAAGCTTACGTTTGATATTTGGAATATTTTTAAAGAATTCAAGCGCATCACTTACATCCATTTCTAAAACATCATAAATACTTTTATTTTTATAAGTAACACTCAAAACCTCATTATTGTATTTTTTTCCATCACATTCATCACACTTAACATATACATTAGGTAAAAAATGCATTTCTATTTTAATTTCTCCATCACCTTGACATTTTTCACATCTTCCACCAGGAACATTAAAACTGAAGGTAGATTTAGTGTATCCTTTGCTTTTTGATTCAGGTAAAGATGCAAACAAATCTCTAATATCATCAAACACACCTACATAAGTTGCTGGATTACTTTTTGGAGTACGTCCAATTGGATCTTGACTAATAATAATTAATTTATCTAAATGACTTACTCCTACTATGCTTCTTAATTTTGGAGCATCAATAAACGGACTAGTCAAAAGTTTCCTTATATTGTTTGCCAACACATCATTGATTAATGTAGACTTACCAGACCCACTAACTCCTGTAACGCAAATAAATTGACCTAATGGAATTGTTAAATCAACATTTTTAAGATTGTTTTGACTAATTCCTTTTAAAATAATTTTTTTACCATTTCCAGTTCTTCTTTTTAAAGGTGTTTCGATTTTTTCTTTTCCAGATAAATATTTTCCAGTAATAGAATTAGGATCACATTTTATTTCATTTGGTGTGCCTGTAGCTATTATTTTTCCACCATATTTACCAGCTCCTGGTCCAACATCAATAACATAGTCAGACTCTTCGATTGTTTCTAAATCATGTTCAACAACTAATAAAGTGTTGCCTAGATCTCGCATTTCTTTTAATGTTTTAATCAATTGAACATTATCTTTTTGATGTAAACCAATGCTTGGTTCATCTAATACATACAATACACCAGTTAATTTACTACCAATTTGCGTAGCTAATCTAATCCTTTGTGCTTCTCCACCACTTAATGTTCCAGCTGTTCTACTTAGTGAAAGGTAATTTAAACCAACATTGTTTAAAAAACTAAGTCTTTCAATAATTTCTTTAATAGCAAGCTTACCAATTTCTAATTGCTGTTTATTTAATTTTAAATTTAAAAAAAAGTCAATCGCATCATTAATAGATAAATTTGTGACATCAATTATGTCTTTATCTTCAATTTTAATTGAAAGAGCAGCAGAGGATAATCTTTTTCCTTTGCAAACATCACATTTTTTTTCACTCATATATTTAGAATAAAATTCACGTGCCATTTCACTACTAGTTTCTAAATGGCGTCTTTTAATCATTGCAAGAACACCTTCAACATAATCAAATTTTTTAAAAACATTGCCATTGCTTGATTTTATAGAATAGTCAATTGCCTCATCACTGCCATAAAGAATTATTTTAATTTGCGATTTAGTTAATTCACTAAGTGGTTTGTCTTTAGGAATTTTGTAATACTTTAATAAAGTATCAAAACGTTGTCAATCAAGACTATCTGTACCGACTGAGTTCTTAAAGTAATCAATTCCACCTTCGTTAATTGATTTACTGTAGTCAGGGATCATTTTGTTTTCATCTGGTTCATAAGTAAAACCCAATCCTTTACAATGATGGCAAGCACCAGTTGGACTATTAAAGGAAAACAAACGGGGTTCTAATTCAGGGATAACAAAACCACACTTTGAACAACTGTGTGATTGCGTATATAAAAATTCTTTATCAGGTAAAAGCAGTATTACTTTACCACCACTTTGTTTTAAACAGTTCTCTAGATCTTCAAAGATTCTACTTTTTGTTTCGTTGTCATTGTGGTAGATAAGTCGATCTACAACTATTTCAATGTTATGAAATTTATTTTTTTCTAGTTTAATTTCCTCATCAATATCATAATTTTTTGAATCAACTCTAACTCTTAAAAAACCATTTCTTTTGATGCGTTCAATTTCATCAACAAAAGTACCTTTTTCATGATAATGAATTGGAGAAAGTAATTGAAACTTATCATTCTCTTTTAAGTGAGAAATAATTTTATCAAAAATTTGCTTATTTGTTAGAGTTTCAATAACACCATGTCCATTAGGACAGTATGGTGTTCCAACACGAGCAAACAAGATTCTTAAATAATCATAAATTTCAGTGATTGTACCAACAGTACTACGTGGGTTATTGTTAGTGGTTTTTTGGTCTATGGAAATGGAAGGAGTTAATCCTTCAATTAATTCTACATTTGGTTTTTCGTTTCCACCTAAAAAATGTCGTGCATAGCTTGACAATGATTCAATGTAACGTCGTTTTCCTTCTTCATATATTGTATTAAATGCTAAAGAACTCTTTCC
>JAITDP010000009.1 GCA_031282505.1 Mycoplasmataceae bacterium
TTAATATAAAATCCAGCAGCAATTGTTGTTGATAAACAAAACGTGCCTAAGAATATAGTGTTTAAAAGTTTTAAACTAATTTTCATTACTTAAAAACTCCTTTCAAAAGATTTTTTAGGGAATATATATATATATATATATATATGTTTTATTTTGTAAATTTTTTATGTTTTTTGTTGTCATTTCAAATATGTATTATAGCGATTTGTTTCAACACTAACATTTTAAAAATAAAAAAATTTTTTGGTTTTTGCGATAATAATTTTAATATTTTTTTTCAAATAAAAAACAAAAATTTACATTTTTTTCTTTTTCGATGCTAATTATATGTGGAGGTACATATGGTAGATATATTAAACGAAACATTAAAAAAATTGCAAAACGAATACGGAAAGGGGATGATACTTGATTTTAATGAGAGTTCAGAAAGCGTGGAAATTATTCCAAGTGGAAGCTTAAGCTTGGATAACACATTAGGAATTGGTGGATTTCCAAAAGGAAGAATTACTGAAATATTTGGTAATGAGTCGTGTGGCAAAACCACAATTGCATTGCATGCAGTTGCACAATGTCAAAAAATGGGTGGCAAGTGTGTTTATATAGATTTAGAACATGCATTAGATATTAATTATTGTAAGAAAATCGGAATTGATGTTAATAAATTATTAATCATTCACCCAGAAAATGCTGAACAAACATTTTCAATTCTTGAAGCATTAATTAAAACAGATGAAATAGATTTAATGGTTGTTGATTCTGTTGCAGCACTTGTACCAAAAGCAGAACTTGAAGGAAATTTTGAGGATCAAACTATTGGTATAAATGCAAGAATTATGTCAAAAGGATTAAGAATAATACAATCATTATTAGAAAAGAAATCAACAGGTATTATTTTTATTAATCAAATTAGAGAAAAAATTGGTGTTGTTTATGGAAATAACGAAACAACAACTGGTGGTCGTGCATTGCGTTTCTATGCTTCTATACGTTTAGAATTAAGACGTAGTGAATTGCTTAAAGAAGGCGATAAAGTAATTGGAATAGGTATTACAGCAAGAACTATTAAAAATAAATTAGCTCCACCAATGCAAAGAGGAACAATTAATATATATTTTGATTGTGGTTTTGATCCTACAATGGAAATAATTAATTTTGCAATTGAAAAAGGAATAATTGAAAAAAGAGGTTCTTGATTCTACTTTAATGATGAAAAAATTGGACAAGGTAAAGATAATACAAAATCAATATTACTTGAAAATACAAATTTATTCTCACAAATCAAAGAAAAAGTAATTTCTAAATAAATTATTTAGTTTTAGATTTAATAATTTTACATATAGTTTTGTTAGTTTCAATTGCTTCCTTTAAAAATAAAAATATTGGATAATCATGAAATACATTATCTCTTACTTCAATAGTATGTCGAATTTTATTTTTTTGAAGTAATTTACTAAATTCAATAACTGAACTATAAAACACTTCGTTGGTTGCAACAAAAAGATGAATCATACCTATGTCTTTACAATTTCCATAAATCGGTGAAAACAAAGGATTCTTTGGATTGTTTTTACACAATTGCATACTTTGACATGTTAATAAAAATTTCTTGGTAAATATTTCTTCTTTTTTAAAAGCTTTATATGCGCTTTCATTTATTACAAAATCAAGTACAGGAGATAGTAAAATAACGTTCTTAGGTTTTTTTAAACCATGTTTTTTTATCTCTTGAGCCAATATTAAAGCAAAATTTCCACCAGCTGAATCACCCATAATATTTATTTCATCATTTGGATGTTTGTGAGCTACCTCTTTGTATAAATTTAATAAAAATGCATTTGTGTCCATTTGAGAAGAATAATTTTCACTTGTCAATGGATAAATAGGAACATATGCAATTGAATTTGTAGCATTCACAATTTTATCAATGTGTAATCAGTGAACCATACTTATTTGTAAAATATATGCACCACCATGAATATATATTAAAACTTTTTTAGGTGCAATTTTTCCCCTTGGTTGAACTGTTAAATATTGTAGTCCGTTAATTCAATCACAAGACACAATATTTTTGTTGCGAACACTATATGGTGGAATAAAACTTTGTGGGGTGTGGATTGTTTTAATAATAGATTTGTATGAATCACCAACCTTGCTTTGATATGTTTTAAAAATTTTTTTAACAACATTACTAGAAAATGACATAATATAATTATAGGATGCAAAATTTGACATATGACTATGTAATAATCGGAGCTGGTCCTGTTGGACTATATGCTGCAAATAAAATTCGAAAAACAAAAAAAACATATGTAGTATTAGAAAAAGAAAAAAAGTGTGGCGGTCAACCAACATTTTTGTATCCAGAAAAGATTGTAACAAATTTTCCAACAGCAAAGAAAATTTTAGGAGATAAAATAGCAAAAAAAATTATTGGTTCAAATAAACTTAATATTGTTTACAAAACTACTGTAGAATCTATTAAGAAAAATAAAAACAATCAATATAAAATTATTTGCAACAAAAAAACTTTTACAGCAGCTAATGTAATCATTTGTTTTGGTTTAGGAAAATTTCAACACATATCTCTTGATTTATTTAATAAAAATCCCAAAGTAACATATGAAGTTAAAAAAATAAAACAATTTAAAAATAAAAATGTTATCATTCTTGGCGGTGGAGATTCAGCCAATGATTATGCTAAACAAATAAAAGATGTTGCTGCATCAACTACATTAATTTATCATAATGAGAAGTTGAAAAACGAAAATAAAAAAATCGATGGTATAAAATATTTTTTAGGATGAAATGTGTTTGGAACACCATATGATGGTTCTTTGGAAATTGAAGACAATGTTGTTAAAACACATTTGGTATTACCATATGATTACATAATTGTACAATATGGATACAAAATAATTAATACACCATCATTTAATAAAAAAATCAAAATTTTAAACAATAAAATTGTTGTTAACAAGAAACAAGAAACTAGCATGAAAAATATTTATGCATGTGGAGATTGTTGTCATTATGATAAAAAAACTTATACAATAAAAGACGGTTTTGATGAAGTCGATAAAATCCTTAAAATATAATATTTTAAATGAAGGCAATAGTAATTGATGGCAATTCGTTAGTCTATCGAATGTTTTATGCCTCTTATAACCAATTAGAATATTACAAAAAAAATAATTTTCAACCAGCAAATGCATTAAAGCTTGTTTTACTAGTTGTATTAAAATTAATCAATAATACAAAATATGATTTTTCTTTAGTTGCTTTTGACAGTGGGAAAAAAACGCTTCGTCATGATATGTTTTCTGATTACAAAAAAAATCGTCCTATGATGCCTGAAGAGTTAGCGAGTCAAATGCCATTAATTGAAGAAGCTATAGAAACTTTAGGTATTAGAGCTTTTAAAATTGACAGAATTGAAGCTGATGATATTATTGGAAGTTTCTCTAAAATCATGAACAACGATAATGTTGAAGTTGATATTTATAGTAGCGATAAGGATATGCTACAACTTGTTAATAATTTAACGACTGTAAATTTATTTAAAACAGGAATTAGTGACATATTGTCTATTAACGAACAAAACATAACTCAACATTATCATGGTTTAACTCCTAAACAAGTTATTGATTTTAAAGCAATTAGTGGTGATGCAAGTGATAATATTCCAGGAATAAAAGGAATTGGGCCAACTACTGCTAGTAAATTAATAGTTCAATATGGAAGTATTGAATCTATATATTCTCACATTGAAGAGATTACAGGAACGCTTAAAGAAAAACTTATTTTAAACAAAGATATTGCTTTTTTATCAAAACAAATAGCAACTATAGATACAAACATTTTGAATGATGATTCAATTTACAATTTTGTTAACAAAGGAATTGACAAAGAAAAGTTAAATAAAATAATTACACGTCATCATTTTACAGGATTTGATAAGTATATTATTTAATATAATATAATCATATTATGGCTAACTTAAAATCTAGTAAAAAAAGTATTCGAAAAGATGTTAAACGTACAATTAGAAACAAACATGTTGTTTCTACTTTAAAACATCACATGAAGCAAACTCGTAATTCTGCAAGCACAAGTGAACTTAATGTTTTATATAAAAAAGCTGATGCCGCATTTGCAAAAGGAAAAATTCACAAAAACAAAGCTAACAGAATTAAATCACGTTTAGCAAAAGCTGCTAATAAAAATGCAAAAAATAAATAATTTATTTTTTTTACCAATATTTTTATGTATTGGATGTTTAACTTTTTCTGCATATGGATGTTCTAAAAGCAACGGTGATCCATATACAAAATTAAAACCTGGTGATACATATACAATTAGAGATAGCAAACAATCTAATTTTTTATCTTCACACGCAAAAAATGCATCTAATTTTTATGATGGAAATACTTATACCCCAAGTAACCTTGACTCTTCAGAAACTATAGTTGATAGTTTATTAAGGTATACATTTGGAATTTCAGATGAAGATAGCCGAACGCCTGCATTCGATGATGTTGTTTATGCATCAACTACTTTGTATTGAGAGATTGCAAATGTCTTTGCAGTTAACGCAAAAGAAAAAAATATCTCTTATCCATTTACATACTCATTACACACTTCTCTTGAAAACCTTTGAACATCAAATTTTCACGTTTCATTAATTGATAGCTTTGTACAATTAACTTGTGATTGATGAGATAACGACGAATCTCAAGCTACTAAGAATACTGCAATTTTTTCATATACTGTTACTGATAATAAAACAGTTATGTCTGAATTGGTTTATGGTACTCTTGATTTAAAATCTAATAGTTTATATTGAGGAAATACGACAATAGTTGAGGAAATA
Source organism: Mycoplasmataceae bacterium (assembly GCA_031282505.1). Classification (GTDB taxonomy): domain Bacteria; phylum Bacillota_I; class Bacilli_A; order Mycoplasmatales; family Mycoplasmoidaceae; genus Malacoplasma_A. The sequence continues at coordinate 4,871 of JAITDP010000009.1, forward strand.
TAACGATACTATAACCAACAACTATTTAGTTTGATAATCCTTTTTTTTCAAATTATTTTCTCTAATCTCTTGTCATAATTCATCGATTGTTTTTTTATCTTTATTTGGTTTTGTTTCTTCTTTGAAAATTTGCATAGAAAGAATAGTATTAATAAATTCTATTTTCCTGATATTAATAGTATTAATTAATTCATCAACGACTCTATTATTTATATCTTTAATTTCAAAATCAAAAATCTTTTTTAAATTTTCTAAATAATATTCTACATTAATAACATTTTTTTCATCATTTTGTCTGAAATAATTAATTATTTCATTTTCATTAACATTATCAGTATGCTCAAAAATCAATAGTATTTTCAACAATTTACATTCTAAAGGAAAATGACTGCTTAATTCATTAAAGTAAATTTTTTTGTCATATAAATCAATAACCTTGTGGTCTTTTATGGAAAAATAAATTAGTTGTGATAATAAGCTTGAAATTATGTTTCCAATTAAATTAAGCTTGTAATTCAAAACACTAATTTCATCTTTAATTTCTTCATTTGGAACATCATTTTCAACTAAACACTCCTCTAAATTTTTCCTCTCATCATTTGAGTAATCATATTCTTTGTATTTTTTTTTCAGAATAATACTATATTGTTGCTCAATGTCTTTAACTGAAAGTTTTGAAAATTCAGCTAATGCATCAATATGCATTGATTTTAATAAAACATCATCGTTATCAACCATGATTTTAATTATTTTTTCAACTATGTTAAGTCTATTAGCTAATGTATGTTGTGTTGCACTAAATAATGTATTAATTAAAAAAAGAATGTAATCTTCTTGGTTATTAATTATTTGATGCAAAGCCTCACTACTATTATGCAATAATAACTCGTCAACATCTTTATATTTTTTATCATAAGGCCCAACTACAAATGTGTGGATCTTTTGCTCAAGTAATTTTAAACCATTAATAATAGTTGCATTAGTACCAGCGGCATCATTATCAAAAGATAAAACAACACTACGAATATTTGGCAATGATTTAATCAACGAGATGTGCTCAGGGGTTAAAACTGTACCCATAGTTGCGACAACATTTTTAATACCGGCTCTATGGTATGCAATGGCATCCATGAAACCTTCAACAATAATTAGTGTGTCTACATCTTGTGAAATAATATTTTGAAAATTGTAAAGAATCTTAGATTTACTAAATATTGAATTTTCTTTAGAGTTGAGATACTTAGGTTCTTTATTGCTTGTAGTGCGTCCGCTAAATGCAACAATCGCACCATCACTATTAAAAATTGGGAATGTAATACGATCGATAAAAAAATCATGAACACTGCCATCCTCAGAAATATTAATCAAAGATGCATCACTCAACTGTGAAATATTTCATATTAAATTTTTGTTATAGTCCCTACCAAACATATCATTTTTGTTAGTTAAAATTTTATTTAGAATATTAGTATTTGGAGCATAACCTATTTTAAAATATTTAATTATTTCTTCATCAATTCCACGCTTTTTCAAATACTGCAAAACATTTAAATTTGTTTTGTCAAATAAAGAAGCAACATAGAAATCATTACTTGCTTTTATTGAGTCATATAAATGTTTGGTTTTTTCATCAAATTGAGTATTATTAAAAATATCTTGATGATTGGTAAAATCAAAGTTTATCATTTCACCAATAATTTTTACAGCCTCGATGGTTGTACATTTTTTATACAATTTAACAAATTGTACTACATCTCCACCAACTCCACACACAAAACACTTTCATATCTTTTTTTTTGGACTAATCGTTAAACTAGGTTTTGTATCATTGTGAAATGGACAAACACCAACAAAGTTAGCACCCAATTTTTTAATTTTTATAAAATTGCCTATAACTTCAACAATATTGGATTTTTCTTGTATTTCTTTGGTAATTTTATACAATTGAAATTTTTCCATTACTCTAAGTACATTTATTATAATTTATATATAAATGGACAAACCATCACCCAGACAAATAAAACTATTAAAAATCATTGTTGATTCATATATTAAAAGTGCAACTCCGATATCAAGTATTGAAATTATTGAAAAACGTTTGTTAGATGTGTCTTCTGCAACCATTAGAAATGATATGGTTGTACTTGAAAACAATGGTTTAATTGCTAAAACCCACAGTAGTAGTGGACGTATCCCTACAAGTGAAGGATATAAATATTACAAAAAAAATATTTTAAAACCTAATATCAACAATGAACTTAAACTTCGTTTAGAAAAAGTATTCAACAGTCGTGAAGCATCTATTGATACTATCCTTGATCAATCTGTAGAAATACTTAACGAATCTTTGCAGTTGCCATTGATTTTATCAAGTGTGGAAAATTCTGAAACATTAAAACGTTTTGATTTAATACAAATCAATGAACACGAAGCTCTTATTATTATCATCACAAATAATGGAAATATTATTAAAAATACAATGTCATTCAACACTGACAAGCAACTTGACGATATTGCTATTTGTATAAGAGTGTTTAATGACAGATTGGTAGACACACCAATAAATGATTTAAAATCAAATATTGCATCTATTAAAGAAATTATTAGAACAAGTGTACATGATTATGAATCATTTATAAGAAAAATTATCGAAAAATTATTTTCAGATAGTCAAGTTGTATACCGTCGTGAAGTTAGAGGAACAAAATATTTGACTACTCAACCAGAATTTCAAGATGTTAAAAAACTTAATAAAATATTATCTTTTCTTGAAAACACAAATGTGTGAAAACATATTGCATACAATCAAGAAAAAAGTGGAAAAACCACAATTACTTTTGGTGAAAAATTTGGTGCAAATGATTTAGCAATAGCGAGTACATCAATAGAAATCAATAATGAAAAAAAATATATTTCTGTTGTTGGACCAACGCGTATGGATTATTCAAAAGTACAAGGTGTATTAGATTTCATTAAAGAAGAAAGCAAAAAATATGCGAAATAAAATTTTACTTAAATTAAATATTAAAATTAAGATTAAAACTGGTGGTGAAATTTTTAAGTATTTTATTTTTTTAACTGCATCTTATGCTTACTTGCAAAATATAAGTTTTTTAAAAGCTTGTAAAATACTTAAAAATGCCAATATATATGAGTCTATGTATTTGTCCAACTATTTTCACGATTTGCAAACCGATATATTTATTAATAAAATATTTGATTTCAAAACAGCTAAAAAACAAGATTTTAAAATCATGATGGATAGTTTTTGAACACTTTTAGAAATTGATAACTGATTTAAATACAACAAAGCAATAAAATTATTTTCTAATAAACAAAAATCATTTACCGCAATGTGAAATAAGCACATTCTTTCATATTTAGAACAACACAAAGAAGTTTTAAAAAAATGTAAGAAAGTATATGGTTACGATATGCCTACAGCAAATATTTTGATTAATAAAATTGTATATAAAAAAAATTAATTATTTTTCAAAAATAAGTGCGTTATCACCATTTTTGTAATATTGCTTTCTTTGTGATATTTGAATAAAACCATTTTTTTTATAAAAATTTATTGCAGTATTGTTATTTTCATTTACTTCAATAATTATTTTTTTTCCAATATATTCAGCGCTTATCATTTCAATAAATTTAGATGCTATACCTTGTTTTCGATAATTTGAATCAACAAATATTTTTTCAATATCAATTTTGTCACTAATATTGATTATGACATAGCCGACAATAACTTCATTATCAAAAGCACCAAAAATTTTGTATGTATTATTTTTAAAAAAAGAAATGAGTTGTTGAAAAGAATATTTACAATCACAAAAACATTTTGTTTCAAAATCAGCGATATTAGCAATATCTTTCATACTAATTACATGGTAAGTAATCATAAAATATGTAATAAATTATAATATTATCCATGAAGCTTATTGTGGATGTAATGGGGGAAAATCCTGTTAAAAAAATTATTAATGGATTAAGAAAATTTAAATCTATCCATTCAGATGTTGAATTAATTATTCTTGGAAATGAAAATGAAATTAAAAATACATTAACAGACAAAGATCAATTTACAATTGTTAATTGCGACAAAGCGGTTACTCCTGAATCTCATTTGCCTTCAATTTTACGTGACAAAGAAACTTCAATGTATAAGGGATTATCAATGGTACAAAATAATGAAGCCGATGGAATGCTATCTGCTGGATACACTCCTGCATATGTTACATTATCACATTTATTAATTAAACCAATCAATGGCATTAACAAGCCTGCGTTTATGAGTTATGTGCCAACTAGCAATAATAGAGGTTTTATTTTTTTAGACGTTGGAGCAAACATTAATTGTTCTGGCGAAGATTTATACCAATTTGCAATAATGGCTAATATATATTCCAAAACTATCAGAAAAATTGAAAATCCGGCCATTAACGTGCTTAATATAGGTACTGAGGAAACAAAAGGATTTGAATTCCACAAAAATGCAAACGAATTATTAAAAAATGATAAGAGTCTGAACTATCAAGGTTTTATTGAAAGCCGAGAACTTTCATCTGGTATAACAGATATTGTTGTTTGTGATGGATATAGTGGCAACCTTGGTTTAAAAGCACTAGAAGGGTGTTTGCTTGCAATTAATTCTTTATTAAAAAAAGAATACAAAAAACCTAAAAATTGATTAGGTGCATTATTTTCTATTGGTGTTATTAAAAAAATTAAAAAAGCTTTTGATTATAAAAATCATGCTGGCGCTTTTGTTATTGGATTAAATAAAAATATAGTAAAGACACATGGGAATGCAAAAGACAAAGAATTTTTCAGTGCCCTTTGTATGCTTTATGATTCAGTTAAATATGATTTAACAAAAAAAATTGAAGATGGTATAAATGCAAGATCTAAATAATTTTCTTATTTCCTTTGGACTTAAAGGCAAAAATACCGAAATAGTTGAACAAGCATTCATTCACATATCATATAAAAATTCAAATAAGGAAAAAAACGATTATGAAAAACTAGAATTTTTTGGTGACTCAATAATCTCACAAAACGTTAGTGAATTTTTGTATAAAAAATTTCCTGATAAAAATGTTGGTGAATTAAGCAAAATGCGTTCTTTGATAACGCAAGGTAAAACCGAAATGCTTGTTGCTAAAAAAATTGGACTTGATAAATTTATAAAATTTAATGGCACTATAGTTGATTCAATACTTGAAGACGTATATGAAGCGTTTGTTGGCGCAATATATTTAGTTTATGGAAGACATAAGTGCACAAAGTTTGTTAATGAAACATTAATAGACTTCTTTTTAAAGAACCGTTCGAATATTAATGAAGATTACAAGACTCAATTGCAAGAATTGACATACAGGCTTTTTAAAACTCATCCAACTTATACAACAATTAAACAATCAAACCATGAGTTTGTTGTTAAGCTATTCATTAATAATGAATTGTATGCAGAAGTTAATGACAAAAAAATTAAAAACGCTGAACAATCTGCTGCAAAGATAGCTTTTTTAAAACTTCAAAAAAATCATAAAAATTAATTAATAATACATTTTTTTCTTTTTAAGTGCTAATTATATATGGTGAAGTATGCATCGTTTGATTAAACAAATAACTATTTTCATAACATTATTAACCTTGTTCTTTGTTGGTTTTATTTGATTAGTGTCATATGACGTTATTAAACAATGCGATTTCTACTCGTATGGCACTAATAAGTATTTTGTTATTCTTGATAATGAAAAGAAATTCATTAAATCTTCAAATCAAAAATTAGTTGTAACTTATAAAAATGAGGATATTGTAGTATATTTAAATACACCAAGCCAATATGATGGGTATTATCTTTATGAGTTTTATTGCACAACTTCTGTAAATTTCGATTATGGTCTAAACCACTGCATGACAAATTTTGGAAAACAAAAATGTTGGAATCTTTTTTTCTAAAATAAAAAAGGAGTCTTACGACCCCTTTTTTATAAGTAAATTTATATTTTCCTTAACTACTTTAAATTTTTAGAAATTAAAGATGCTAATTCAAACATAGAAACTTGTTTTTTTCCATTAAATAGAGGAGACAATTTAGCGTCAGCGTTAATGTTTCGCGCATTCTTCTTATCTTGTAATCCTTGCTTTTTAATATATTCCCAAGTTTTTTTAATTGCTTGAGAACGTGGTAAACTTTTAGTTCCAACAATTGCAGCCAACTTTGCAGATGGAGTCAATGGTTTTAATAGAGCTGGGTTGATTTTTTTTGCCATATTCATTTTCCTTTCTTAACTATATTATAAAAAAACTCAAATAAAAATATAAAAAATTAAATAATATATTATTTAGTGAAATAATTTTCTAAGGTGTAAGATATATCAATTAATTTTTGATCATCGAATTGTTTGCAGTTAATATTAATGCCAAAATTTTTAACACCATCTTTATAAGTAGGTAAAGTTAATGAAGGAGTACCGGCAAAATTTGCAAGGTTTAATAAGTCAGCAGCATATCATTGGCCTATCCCACTTAATTTTCCACCTTTGAAATCTTCGATTGAAGGTGAAAACATTGAGTGGCTTGGAATAATTAAACAATCAGTAGCATCTAATATTTTCTTAAACTCTTCTACAATAACACCACGAATTTTTTTCGCTTTAACAAAAGTTGGTTCTTGGTTTCAATCATTTAAAAACTTATTTCCAATAATTAGTTTTCTTTTAACCATATTAGAAAAATTAGCAGAACGGAAAGCTTTAGCACTATTTTGAAAATTTTTCTCTTGAATAGTTTTTCCAAAAGTTATTCCTGTATAGTTAGAAAACGTTGAAGCAGCTTCTGCATACGATATAATCATGTATATTGGACTAATCGTTTCAATTAGTTCTAAAGAAAAATCAACATAAGTGATTTCATACTTTTTACTTAAACTATTTATATTGTCCAAATAAATATCTTTAATTTGTTGTGGTAAAAACTCTTCAATCCCTTTAATTACTGATATTTTTATATTGTCAATGGTTTTTGGCAACTCACAAGTGGTGATATTTTTTTGACTAGTAAAATCTCTTTCATCATGTGCTGCAAGGATGTGGTTAACTATTGAGATATCAGCTACATAGTTAGCAAGAATACCAACAGTATCCAATGAAGGAGCATATGGAATAACACCATATCGACTAATTGCTCCGTATGATGGTTTAAAACCAACAATGCCTAAATATGATGCTGGTGAACGTGCAGAATCAGCTGTGTCAGTAACAACACTAAAAGGAACTATGTTAGTTGCAACTTGCACAGCACTACCACCAGAACTGCCCCCAACAATGTAATTGCTGTCATATGGGTTAATAATGTCTCCATATGGCCCATACAATCCAGAACCACCCATTCCAAATTCATCTAAATTAGATTTACTTATTAAAATACCACCATTTTTTGTTAATAGTTCATAGACTTGTGAATTAAATGGTGGAAGGTATTGTTCAAGTATTTTACTTCCACCAGTAGTTCTAATTCCTTTTGTACTATATAAATCTTTAAGGGTATATGGAACACCATATAAAAGACTTGATTTGTCACCATCAAGATTTGAGATGTCATTTAAAGTTTTTACAGTAATGTTTTGACGATATTGATTTTCAGTTTCTTTTTTATGTGCATCATTTACATATGAAAAATCTTGCTTTAAAAATGCATTGTGTAGGTCTATAATGTTAGATTTCATTTTTAATCTTAATGTATTTCCCTTCCAAACAAGTTGAAGCTTCTGTAACACATTCGTTGTTGTAAACATTTTCATCGCTTCTTAATTCTGATGAAAAATTTACAGGATAGTCAAAAATAGGTAAATCTTGTGATTTATTTTTTAAAAAAATATCTATCTTATTTTCAATATTTGAAAAAGTTTGTGGCAATGTGTTAATGAAATTTAAAAATGTTTGATCATCATCTTTTAATAATAATGATTCACATTCCTTATTAATTACATTAGACAAATCATTTTTATTATCCATATTATGATTATAAATAGTCATGTTCTAATAACTTCTATAATATTTACAATGTCTTACAAAGTAAATTTAGCTGACAAAATTGAAGCAGAGGAAAATGCCTTTAAAAACCTTAAATGGGTTTTTTGACTTAACATTTTTTGCTTCCTAGGAGTTATCAGTACAATCGTTTCTGTTGTATTCTTAATACAAAACAAAGAAAACAATACGCTACTTATGAGCTCATTGTTGTGTTTTGGACTTACATATGTATTTTCAAATTTAATGATGTTTATGGCTTTACCGTTTCTTAAAGACTTTAACAAAAAAAACATTATCAAACTCATAAAATGATTTAACTTTTTTCCTATTGTAAACATCGGAACATCTATACTTATTGGGTATCTGTTTTTTTTAAAAAACAAAGAAGAAAAAGAAATAATAAAAAATAATGGATAAATCTTTACCAAATATTTTAGCTGCACGAAAACGTATTGCTTCTTCTAAAATTGTTAAAAACATTTTTAAATTAGATGCAAGTCTTACTAAAATAGGTAAAAATAAAACTTTTTTTGTTCGTACATATGGATGTCAATCAAATATTCGAGATTCTGAAATATTGAAAGGTATTTTAATAAAAATGTGTTACAAAGAATGTGATGACATCAATAATGCCAATTTAGTAATTCTAAACACTTGTGCAATTAGAGAAAACGCTGAAAAAAAAGTATTCGGCGAAATCGGATTACTTAAAAAACAAAAAAACAAAGATTTTGTTTTTGGAATTTCAGGATGCATGGCTCAAGAACCAGAGGTTGTTGAAAAAATTATTACAAAATATCCTTATGTTTCTTTTGTTATTGGTACACATAATATCTACGAACTTCCACATATATTAGAAGAACATTACAAAACCAATAAACAAATAATTAAAGTTTATTCAAAGGAAGGCGATATTATTGAAAACCTTCCTAATGTTAGAGACAGCAAAACAAAAGCATGGGTCAACATTATGTATGGCTGTGACAATTTTTGTACATATTGCATTGTTCCTTATACAAGAGGAAAACTTCGTAGTAGAGATAAAGAAGACATTATCAATGAAGTTAATGAATTAATTAAACAAGGATATAAAGAAGTAACTTTGCTTGGACAAAATGTTAATTCTTATGGTCTAGACAAAAAAGATGGTTATTACTTTGTTGATTTGTTAAATGATGTATGTTTAACAAAAATTCCCCGTGTACGTTTTACAACTTCTAACCCATGAAACTTTGATAAAAAAATTGCTGATCTTTGTATTAAGCACAAAAATCTTATGCCGTTCTTTCATCTTCCAATACAAAGTGGAGATGAAAAAATATTAAAAAACATGAATAGAGAAATGAAAATTAAAACATATGTTTCTTTAATCAACTACATAAGAAAAAGAGTGCCAAATTGTGCTATTTCAACAGACATAATTGTTGGGTTTCCTAATGAAACCAAAAAACAATTTAATAACACCGTAAAATTGTATAAAAAAATTAAATTTGACAACGCTTATACTTTTATATATTCTAAACGAGTTGGAACACCAGCGAGTAAAATACTTGACAAAATTAATTTAAATGAAAAATATTTACGTTTGGAGAAATTAAATAACTTAGTGCGTAAATATTCTAAAGAAAACAATCAAAAATTTTTAAATAAAGTTCTTCCAGTTTTAGTTGAAGGAAAAAGCAAAACAAACAAAGATGTTTGAACCGGATATTCCCCACAATGAAAAGTTGTTAACTTTACTGGAAAATGTAAAGTTGGAGATATTGTTAATGTTAAAATATGTGAAGTCAGTCGCTTTAGTCTGAAAGCGGAAATTGTTGATACAAATTAATTAAAAACTGTAGATTTCTTAATTTGTTTTGTTTTGTTTACTCCTAATAATTTATTAATTATTGCAAAAGTAAAATCACTAGAACATCCAGGGCCTGCAGCACTAATAAAATTTTTATTCACAACAACGCGTTTATTAACATAGTGATCTAACAACTTTTTTGTAAAATTACTAGCGGGGTAACATGTTAACTTGATATTATTTTTTTCGAACATGCCTCATTCAAAAAGTTTTGTCGGTGCAACACAATTTGCACAAAATAAATATTTTTTATTGTTTGCATTAGCATAACAAAAATCACTTAGTTTTTTATTATTAACTTGCAAAATACCACTTCCACCAGGAAAAACAAAAACATTGTATTTTGTTAAAACTTCGTTATTTATTAATGAATCACAAATAATTTGTGTCCCGTTAGCTAATTTTAATGTTTTTGATTTGTCAAGCGAAATAACTTTAATGTTTAATTTTGCTTGTCTTAATAAATCAATAGGAACAATTGTTTCAATATCTTCTGAATTAGGTGCAACAAAAATTGCAATATTGATTTTCATTATTTACAATTATATAAATACATTTATAATATCATAAACAAGGCTTCATAGCTCAGGTAGTAGAGCAACAGACTGAAAATCTGTGTGTGCGTGGTGCAAATCCACGTGAAGCCACCATTTAAAAGACTGTCGCAAGATGGTCTTTTTTAATTAGTGTGCATTAAACATTATGAATGTCAATTATTATATTTTTGTTTAAGTAGTCAATCAAAACCATATCATTTGATTTTTTTACATTCTTTTTTAATATTATCTAAAACTTTCGGATTAGATAATGCATATTTTAAAACATAATAATCAAATCACGGTGAATTTTTATTATCATGGCCATCAATACTTGTACTACCATGACTTTGCATTGTATCATTAATTGCAATATTTCCTCACCATTTATTAGGGTTGGAAACTGGGATTCATCGTCCAAAAATCCTTGTTAAAAACGATGTAGTTTTAATACCATTTTGTACTGCTAGTTGTCAAAAATAAATATCATCATTTTTAAAATAATGTTTTAACGCTTCATCTAAATCAATTTTGCATTTTTCAAAAAAAATTTTAGGATATAAAACACCACCATAGCCTTCTAACATTTTTTTTAATTTTGGTTTATTGCTACTAAACTTCTGTTCTAGTTCAAAATTAACAATACCTCCAACAGCAGAAAGCGTGAATGTTGAAATTATAGTATTTGGGTATTTGATATGATGTTTGTATAAATGTTCAAATATTTCCTTGTTATAAATAAAATCACTATCAAATGAAATAATAACGCTACCACTATATTTTTGTAATATTGGAATAAACTTCATATATATATATTGGTATCTACATAATTAATTTCAAAAGTTTTATTGTCACGTTCAAGCTGAAGCAATTCCTTGCCAACATATTTTTTGTCATCAACATGGATGTTTAAAACAATTTTGTCAAACATTCTAGTTTGATTGAGTAAAGATTGGATACAGAGATGAGTTTTATATGTATTAGTCTTATAGGTAGTCAAACTAGCAATATACATATCATAATTATAATTCAAGCCATTTTTAGCTTTTAAAAATTAATTAAAAATACTACATTTTTTAACCCCACAGACCCAAATAATTTAATATAATATTAAACGAGAGGTTATTCTTCTCAAGAACGTTCTTTGAAATTTTATAATCAACAATCTTTCTGTTCCGTCATACATGCATGCCGTATTACTGTTAGTTGGGCATGTGTAGTATGACTGAAAGAAAAATCAAACCAAATAAAAAGATTAAACCAAGATAACAATAAATTGATTCAATCAATAAGTTACAAAGGGCTTAAGGTGGATGCCTTGGGACTAAATGGCGATGAAGGACGTGTAAATCTGCGATATGCTACGGGGAGCTGATAAAAAGCGACGATCCGTAGATCTCCGAATGGGGCAACCCAATTAGTAGAGATACTAATTATCATTAACTGAATTCATAGGTTAATGAAGATATACCCACTGAAGTGAATCATCTCAGTAAGTGGAGGAAAAGAAATCAACGAGATTCCGTAAGTAGTGCGAGCGAAAGCGGAATAGGACAAACCGGATTTATCCGGGGTTACGGACTACAATATAGAATTAAATATATAGCAGAAACTGTTGGGAAGCAGTGCAATACAATGTGATAGCCACGTATGCGAAATATATTTATACTTAGTAGTATCCAGAGTAGAACGGGACACTAGAAATCCTGTTTGAAGTCGGGGCGACCATGCTCCAATCCTAAATACAAATTAGTCACCGATAGCGAATAGTACAGTGATGGAACGGTGAAAAGAACCCAGAGATGGGAGTGAAATAGATACTGAAACCATAAGCCTACAACGAGTTAGAGCACATTAATGTGTGATAGCGTGCGTTTTGAAGTATGAGTCGGAGAGTTGTGTGGTATATGCAAGCTTAAGCAGTAGATGTGGAGGCGTAGGGAAACCGAGTGTTAAGAGCGCGTCAAGTATATGCTAACAGACCCGAAACGTGGTGATCTAGTCATGGGCAGGTTGAAAGCTAGGTAATACTAGCTGGAGGACCGAACCCACTTTCGTTGAAATGCCAGGGGATGACCTGTGACTAGCGGAGAAATTCCAATCGAACTACGTGATGGCCGGTTCTCATCGATATAGCTTTAAGGCTAGCGTCGAGTGTTTATATATGGGGGTAAAGCGCTGATTGACTGATGGCACCACCTCGGTGTACTGATTTCAATTAAACTGGGAATACCATATAACAAGCTCGGCAGTCAGACTGTGGGGGATAAGCTTCATAGTCGTGAGGAAAAGAGTCCAGATCATTATTTAAGGTCCCTAATTTATGCTAAGTGGAAAAGGATGTTGAATTTCTTAAACACCAAGGATGTTGGCTTAGAAGCAGCCATCGTTTAAAGAGTGCGTAACAGCTCACTTGTCGAGAAATTCTGCGCCGAAGATTCAACGGGGCTAAAGCATAAAACCGAAGATATGGATTATATAGTTTTACGAAATTATATAGTGGTAGATGAGCGTTGTATACTGGGATGAAGGCAGACTGTGAGGACTGCTGGACTGTATACAAGTGAGAATTCCGATGTGAGTAACGATTGAATGTGAGAATCATTTAAGCCTATTGAGTAAGGTTTCCAGGACTAGGGTCGTCCTTCCTGGGTTAGTCAGAA